>CANOFQ010000062.1 GCA_947565325.1 uncultured bacterium | reverse complement strand
TTACTCAAACACCTCGCAGCATTCGCAAAGCCAATTAAGAATTGGCTTTATGCTCGTGCAGGCACGGCACTTGACTCATTGCCTGCGGGAATAAGTCTGTTTTTAATGTCGACTCTCACCCAGCCCCTTCAAAATTCCGGTGCTCAGGCCTTGCCTACGGATCCGAACAGCTCCATCTTCTCCTTCACGGTGTCCTTGATGGCCTGGGTTCCGGGAGCCAGAAGCTTACGGGGATCGAAGCCCTTACCCTCCTGATCCTTGCCTGCCTCGATGTACTTGCGGGTAGCTGCGGCAAATGCCAGCTGGCACTCGGTGTTCACGTTGATCTTGGCCACGCCCAGAGAAATGGCCTTCTTGATCATGTCGGCAGGGATGCCCGTGCCGCCGTGGAGCACCAGAGGAAGCTCGCCGGTAAGCTGCTGCACCGCATCCAGCGTCTCGAAGCTCAGGCCCTTCCAGTTTGCGGGATACTTGCCATGGATGTTTCCGATGCCGGCTGCCAGAAAATCTACGCCCAGATCAGCGATGGCCTTGCACTCCTTGGGATCGGCGCACTCGCCCATTCCCACTACGCCATCTTCTTCTCCGCCGATAGAGCCTACCTCAGCCTCAATGGAAAGTCCCTTGCCATGAGCTGCGGCCACCAGCTCGGTGGTCTTTGCCACGTTCTCCTCGATGGGATAATGGGATCCGTCGAACATGATGGAGGAGAATCCTGCCTCGATACATTTGTAGCAGTGCTCATAGGAGCCGTGATCCAGATGGATGGCCACGGGCACATCGATGTCCAGATCCTTCAGCAGGCCGTTCACCATGCCCACAACCGCATGATAGCCGCCCATATACTTGCCGGCGCCTTCGGACACGCCCAGAATAACAGGAGACTTGCACTCCTTGGCAGTCTGCAGGATGGCCTTGGTCCACTCCAGATTATTGATATTGAACTGTCCTACTGCATAATGACCTGCCTTTGCCTTTTTCAACATCTCTGTTGCTGATACTAACATATTACCTTACCTCCGTTTTCTATTTGCATTAATCCTCCGGCACCCTCCCGGAATGCCTGAAGAATAATTTCAGTTTGACCTATCTTCTTTCTCTCGCCCCGGTCAGGCAGCGGGACTCTTGTGCGTCAGTCGCCCTCCTTGCCCTTCACCCGGATCTGGATCCCTCTCTGCACATTCTGTATCTCTACCTTTTTATGCCGCCCCCCGTTCTCGCCGTCCAGCGTCCACGCCACCGGCTCCTCCGACTCCAGCTCAAGCCTCGCAGTGCGGAAACAGTACATAGTGTTCGTGTCGATATCTCTGTTCAGCAGAGAAAACATGATATTGCTCAGCTCCATGGGGTTCTTTGGGTTTTTGATCAGAGTGATCTCAAACACTCCGTCGTCCAGATGCACATTTTTTCCCGTGATATTCTTGAAGCCCCCCACGGAAATCGAGTTGGTTATCATCCCGAAGATGAAGTCCTCCTCCACCTCGTTCCCCTCCCACCTGGCCTTCATATGGTAGGTGCGTATGGAAGAGAGGCGCTTCATGCCCTCCAGCAGGTATGCCATATGGCCCAGCAGGTTCTTCATGTCCTGTGCAGTCTCATATGACACATCCGTGAACAGACCGAACGCTGCGATGTAAACGAATACATCCTTATTGAATCGACCGTAATCACAAGGAAAGTCTACCCCCCGGACAATGTTCTCCGCTGCCCAGACCATATTCTTAGGTATGGAAAGGCTCTTTCCGAAGTCATTGGTACTGCCTGCAGGGATATAGCCTATGGGGGTGCAGAAACCGCTCCTTATCATCCCCGTCACGATCTCGTCCAGCGTGCCGTCGCCCCCGCTGCACACTACAAGATCATAGACATCCGAACGTCCGGCCACGATATCTCTGGCATCGTTATGTGCCCTTGTGGGAAATACTGTGACCTCATATCCTGCCGCAGCAAATATATCCAGTATGTCCGCCAGCTTGTTCCTGATCAGCGCCCTGCCGGACTTTGGATTATATACAAAAAGCAGTTTCTTGTCCATTTCGTCCTATGCCGTTCTGCCGCTTATAAACCTTTCGATCCCCTCAACGGCCTCCTCCTCATCCTCACCGTCGGCAGTAATCTCCAACATCTCTCCCATATCCAGGCCAAGCGTCATCATGCCCATGATGCTCTTGGCGTTCACTCTCCTTGCGCCGATCTGGATGTAGATAGAGCTTTCATACTTGCTGGCCTCCTGCACCAGCAGCGCTATGTGTCTGGCCTTCAGCTCATTGTCCAGATTGACGTGGATACTACTTTTTTTCATAACATTCTCCTCCTTGCACTTATGCTGCCTACAACCTTATTTTTTCCGCAAGCTCGCTCAGCTTACGCAATCTATGGTTCACACCGGATTTCCCAATAGGCGGGTCGAAATACCCTCCCAGCTCCTTCAGGGGCGCATCCGGGTTCTCCAGACGGACCTCTGCCATCTCACGCAGAGACTTGGGCAGATTCTCAAAACCGCAGTGGTCACGGATATACTCGATATCCTCCACCTGCCTTGCGGCAGCATTCACGGTCTTTGTGATATTGGCGGTCTCACAGTTCACACGTCTGTTTACAAAGTTGCGCATTTCCTTCAGAATACGGAGGTTCTCCAGATTCATCAGCGACACAGGTGCCTCACAGACGTTCAGCAAATCTACGATACTGGTCCCCTCCTTCAGGTAGACCACATAATACTTCTTCCGGAGAACGATCCGGGATTCAATCTGGAAGCCCCTCATCAGTTCCCGAAGCTGTTCCGCCTTCGCCTGACTGGTACAGTCAAACTCCAGATGATACCCCTTGGCCGGATCGCTCATGGAACCGATACTCAAAAAAGCCCCCCTGAGAAAAGCTCGCTGGCAACATGAACTCTTAATCAAAAGCGGACTCACCGGCTCCTCCAGATCTCCAAGCTTATGCAGTATATCATAAATTTCCTGCTCATCTAATGCAATATCCGTTTCTATATTAAACGTTTTTTTCAGTAATGTAAAGCCTTTTCTCACAACGGCTTCATTTTCGCTGGCAAAACCGATGGTATAGCCGCCCTCGCCGTCTTTTCCATACTGTCCGCAGAAGTTCATGAGCGCAGCCAGCTCTGCGATCTGACAGTGCCTTGCCGGGCTGATGCGCTTCGCCAGCTCCTGCTTGACCTCTCTTGAAAATGACATAACATCCATCCTTCCGCAGAGCCGCCTTCACGGGCGCCTTACTCCCGCCAATGCCGCTTAGGGCCGTGGCCGCAGGCGCTCCCCCGAACAAAGTCCCGGGCACGGGCCGCCCTGCTCCCGCCGATGCCGCTTGGGGCCGGGGCCCTCGGGACTCAGGAGCTGGCAGCGCCTGCGTCGATCCTGCTCTGGAAAGCCATGTCCCTATGATACAGCTTCAGCCCATATTTTCCGTTGTCCTTCATCCGCTTGTACAGCTCGTTGGCAAGGGTCACGCTCCGGTGCTTCCCTCCCGTACAGCCGATGGCCACCACCAGCCGGTACTTTCCTTCCTTCACATAGTTTGGGATCAGGAACCGGAGCATGTCCGTCAGCTTCTCCATGAACTCCCCCGCCTCCGGAAAGCCCATGACATAGTCCTGCACTTCCTTATCATTCCCCGTTTTATACTTTAAATCCTCCACGTAAAAAGGATTGGGAAGAAATCTCACATCCAGCACCAGGTCCGCATCTGCGGGTATGCCGTGCTTGAAGCCGAAGGACATCACCGTGACCATAAGGCTGTTGTACTCCTGATTCTCCACGAAGATCCGGTCCAGCTCCTCCTTCAGCTCTCTGGTGAGCACATTGGAGGTGTCAATGACATAATCGGCGCTGCGGCGGATATTTTCCAGAATCTTCCGCTCCTTCCGGACGCCCTCCTCCACTCTTTCCTGCTGGGCCAGCGGATGAACCCGTCTGGTCTCCTTATAGCGCCTGATCAGGACGCCTTCCTCCGCATCCATGAAAAGGATCTCAAATTTGTACCCTGCTGTGCGCAGCTGCTCCAGCACTCTGGTGACATCCTGAAAGGACTGGTCCGTGCGCACGTCCAGCCCCAGCGCCACCTTGCTGACCTCGCTGCCCGGCACGGAGACCAGCTCCACGAATTTCTCCACCAGAGACACGGGAAGGTTGTCCACACAATAATATCCCGCATCCTCCAGCATCTTCAGGGCCGTGCTCTTGCCGCCTCCGCTCATGCCTGTCACTACCACAAATCTCATCGTCTACCACCCCAAGAAAATCACTTCCGGCTCAAGCTCCACATGGAACCTGTCCTTTACCTGCTCCTGTACTCTGGCGATCACGTCTCTCACGTCCTGCGCCGTGGCGTCACCCATGTTCACCACGAATCCGCAGTGCTTGTCGGACACTCTGGCACCGCCGATCTGGAACCCCCTCAGTCCGGCCTCCATGATCAGCTTTCCCGCAAAATGTCCCTCCGGGCGCTTGAAGGTGCTTCCGGCGCTGGGGTATTCCAGCGGCTGCTTCTCCCTGCGCCGTGCCGCCAGCTCCTCCATCTTCCTGCGGACGGCCTCCCGGTCTCCTCTCTCAAGACGGAAGACTACCTCTGTCACCGTGAAGGGATGGTTCTTGATGCTGCTGGTACGGTACCCGAATTCCATGGTATCGTTGTCCAGCTCCAGAATCTCCCCCTCCCCGCTGACCACCTTCACCAGCTCCGCCACCTGCGCCATCTCGCCCCCGTAGGCCCCGGCGTTCATGACTACGCCCCCGCCCACGGTGCCCGGAATGCCGGAGGCGAATTCCAGACCCGTAAGCCCGTGCTCCGCAGCAGCCCGGGCAGCCTGCGCCAAGGTGGCTCCCGCCTTGGCCGTAATGCGGCAGCCCTCCACCCGGATATCGCTCATGAGCTGCCCGATCTGCAGCACCACGCCCCGATAGCCGCTGTCGCTCACAAGGAGGTTGCTGCCGTTGCCCAGCACGAAAAACGGAATCCCGGCCAGTCCCAGATACCGCTGCACGCCCTTCAGCTGTGTCTCGTTCTCCAGCTGCAGGAAGCAGTCGGCCTCCCCTCCGATCCGGAAGGTATTATGGCCCGCCATGGGCTCCTGCAGACGGATGTTCTCTTTTGGTACAAAGCTTCCCAGCGCCTCAACTACAGCTGTACTGATCATGAATGCCTCACTTCTTTTTTATTTATATTCATCCGGCTTTCCGGCCGGCCTATTCCCTGCGCAGGATCAGCCCGGCAGCGCCGTAGATTCCCGCATCGTTCCCCAGCTGTGCCAGAAGGAACTTTGCGTTCCTGCACTGCTTGAAGGCATATTTCTGGTAAGGGGGAATCACGTAGGACAGCAGGATCTCTCCTGCCTTGGACACGCCGCCGCCGATGACGAAGGCCTCCGGATCCACCACCGAAGCCACGATGGCCAGACCCTTCCCCAGATAGTCGCCGAACCACTCTGCGATCTCGATGGCCACCTGATCTCCCTCTTTCACCGCATCGAAGACCGCCTTGGCAGACAAGCTCACGCCCTTGCTGACCCGGTCTCTCAGGATACTGTCCTTATTGTCCCTCGCCAGCCTCCTCTGGGCCAGACGGACAATCCCCGTAGCGGAGGCATACTGCTCCAGACAGCCCTGATTTCCGCAGTTGCAGAACTCCGTCTCCCCGTCCTCCAGATGAAGATGGCCGATCTCGCCGCCGGCGCCGCCGGCTCCTGCCAGAAGCTTGCCGCCCACGATGATGCCGCCGCCCACGCCGGTGCCCAGGGTTACGGCCACGATGCTCTCGAAGCCTCTGCCGCCGCCCTGCCACATCTCGCCGAAGGCCGCCACATTGGCGTCGTTGGCTGCGCGCACCGGTACATTAATATATGCCCGCACCACCTCCGGTATGTTAAAACAGCCCCAGCCCAGATTGACTGCGCCGCAGGTCAGGGTGCCCTTCTCGTCCACAGCTCCCGGGGCGCCGATGCCGACTCCCTCCAGATCCCGCTCCCGGATTCCCTTCTCCTCCATCTTGGCCAGAATGCTTTTCGCCACGTCCGGAAGGATAGCCTCTCCCCCGTTGTCCTTCACCGTGGGGATCTCCCATGTCTCAAGCGCCTTCCCGCTCTTGTCGAACATTCCCAGCTTTACCGTGGTTCCTCCCACGTCTACCCCGAATGCATACTTCCCCATAGAATCCTCCATCCTTTCTCTTGGCAGGACAGCTCCTCCTGCTTCCCTCTTGTTCTTCCTATATTCCTTCTTCCTCGCCCTTTTTTCTGGCAAAGGAATTCTGGACACGGGTATACAGCTCCTGTGCCGCATTGTAGCCCATCTTCTTCTGTCTATGGTTCACTGCGGCGGCTTCGCAGATCACTGCCAGATTTCTCCCCGGACGTATGGGAATGTTATGGCAGACGATCTTATTTCCCAGATATTCCGTATAATTCTCTTCCAGTCCCAGCCGGTCATAGGCCTTGTCCCGGTTCCAGTCCTCCAGCCGGATCACAAGGTCGATGTTCTGGGTGTCCTTCACGGAGGATGCACCGAACAGCTCCTTCACGTTCACCACGCCGATGCCCCGGAGCTCGATCAGGTGCTTGAGCATCTCCGGCGCAGAACCGACAAGCGTGTCATCACTTACCTTCCGGATCTCCACCACATCGTCCGTGACCAGACGGTGGCCTCTTTTCACCAGCTCCAGCGCCGCCTCGGACTTGCCGATGCCGCTCTCGCCGGTGATCAGCACGCCCTCGCCGTAGATGTCCACCAGCACGCCGTGTATGGAAATGCAGGGGGCAAGCTTCACGTTCAGCCACCGTATGGTTTCCGCCATGAACGCCGAGGTAGACTTCTTCGTGGAGAGCAGCGGGATCCGATGGGTCAGCGCCGCCTCCAGAAAGAGGGGATCCGGCATCAGCTCCCTGCAGAACACCACCGCAGGAAGGTCATAGCTCATGAACTCGTCATAAATGTCCCTTTTTCTCTCATCGGACAGAGCCGCCATGTAGGTATGCTCCACGAACCCGATGATCTCCAGCCGGGTGGCGTCAAAATGCTCGAAATATCCCGTGAGCTGCAGCGCAGGACGGTTGATGTCCGGCTGAGTGATATGGATGTCGCTCAGGTCGATCTCCGGCGTAAGATTCTCCAGTTTCATTTTTTCTATGAGACGAGTCAGTGCAATACTTTCCATTATCATACCCCTCTTACCTCCCCCTTGCGGGGCCGTCCGCAAATTCTGACCAGAAATCCGGAATCCTTATTCCGCCCCTGCCTTCATCGGCAGGGCAGCTGTACACAACTGCTATCCTGATTGTACCACACTCCCCTCCCAATGGGAAGAAGAGTTTTCATTTTGGTTTCTGTTCTGCCCCATCTGCCCCATTCAGTTCCCGGCGGACAGGCTTTCTACTGGTTGATTTCCGGCGGCAGACTCCTTTTCTGTCTCGTCCTTCCGGAAGAAAAGATAGATTTCCTCTGCTGCCCGCCTGTTCAGCTCCGGCAGCGCAGCGAGCTCCTCCACCGAAGCCGCCCTGATCTCCTCGATGGACTTGAAACGGCGCATCAGAGCCTTCCTTCTGGCAGGCCCCACCCCCGGGATATCGTCTAGGACAGACTTCACCTGCGCCTTGCCCCGCAGAGAGCGGTGGTATTCGATGGCAAAGCGGTGGGCCTCATCCTGAACCCTTGTGATCAGCTTGAAGCCCTCTGAATGGATGTCTATGGGCAGCTCTGCATTATTATAATACAATCCTCTTGTACGGTGACTGTCATCCTTTACCATGCCGCAGACGGGAATGTCTATCCTCAGCTCCTCCAGCACCGACAGGGCGATGTTCACCTGCCCCCTGCCGCCGTCCATCATCAGCAGATCCGGAAATTTAGTAAAACTCCCGTACTCCCGATCCAGCTCCCTTGCCTCCAGCTCCCTGCTCTCCTCCATGCCGTGGCGGAACCGTCTGGTCAGCACCTCCCGCATACAGGCGTAGTCGTCCGGGCCGGAGACGGTGCGGATGCGGAATTTCCGGTAGTCGCTGGGCTTAGGCTTCCCCTTCTCGAACACGATCATGGAGCCCACGTTCTCGAAGCCGTTGATGTTGGAAATATCGAAGGCCTCCATCCGCTCCACATGCTCCAATCCCAGAATGCCTGCGATCTCCTTCACGGCCCCTATGGTCCGCCCCTCCTCCCGCTTGAGACGCTCCCTATCCTGCTCCAGAATATGTCTGGCGTTCTGGGCCGCCAGCTCCACCAGCTTCTCCTTGGAGCCGATCTTGGGCACCCGCAGGTACACCCTGCCCCCCTTGCGCCCGGTGAGCCATTTTTCGATCAGCTCTCTGTCCCCGATCTCATACTGCAGCATCAGCTCTCTGGGAATGAAGGGGGTTCCCGCATAGAACTGCTTCACGAAATTCTCCAGAATCTCGGCCTTGTTGTTTTCTGACACATTTGTCATGTAATAATGTTCCCTGCCGATGAGCTTACCGTCCCGGACAAAGAAGACCTGCACCACCGCTTCCCGCTCGTCCTGATAGACGGCGATGATATCCTTGTCCTCCCCTGCGCCCTCCGTGATCTTCTGCTTCTGGGCCACCTGCTTCACACTGTTGTACAGATCTCTATAGCCTGCGGCGCCTTCAAAGTCCAGCGTCTCCGCAGCGGCCTTCATCTTCCCCTCCAGATCCTTCAGAATCCCGCCGTAATTGCCGTTCAGGAATTCCAGCGCCCCGGCCACCTGCTCCCTGTACTGCTCCTGACTGACATAGCCCTGACAAGGCCCTAGGCACTGCTTGATATGATGGTTCAGACAAGGGCGTTCCAGCCCTATGTCCTGAGGCAGGCGGCGGTTGCAGGTCCTCAGCTGATAAAGCTTGTTCAGAAGCTCTATGGTGTCCTTCACCGCCCCGGCGCTGGTATAGGGGCCGAAATATTTTGACTTGTCCTTTTTCATACTACGGGAAAACAGAATCCTCGGATAGTCTTCCCCCACTGTCACTTTAATATAAGGATAGGTCTTGTCATCCTTCAGCAGGGTATTATATTTGGGCGAGTTTTCCTTGATCAGATTGTTCTCCAGAACCAGAGCCTCCAGCTCCGAATCCGTGACGATGTATTCAAACCGGGCGATCAGGGACACCATCTTGTCGATCATGGGCCCTCTGCCGATATTTTCCCGAAAATAAGAACGCACCCTGTTGTGGAGATTGACAGCCTTTCCCACATACAAAATGGCATCCCTGTCATCTCGCATGATGTAGACTCCCGGCTCCTTGGGCAGCTTCTTCAGTTCCTCTTCGATGTTGAACATTTCCCCCTCCTCGTCCGGCCTTTTCCTCCTGACGCAGGCCTCCCTTCGGTTCAGCGCCCCGTGACACCTGCCGGCACTCTCCACATGCGCTTTGTGGGCGCAGGCTCATACTATATTGGCCTTATGCGGTATGAGCCTTATACGGTGTGATCCCGTGCTGCTCACTGCTGCAGAAACCTATCGATTCCGTTGGCGATTCCCTCTGCGATCTTCTCCTGATACTCTTCCGTTGCCATAAGGGCATCCTCCTCCGGATTCGTCATATACCCCATCTCCACGATCGTGACGGGAACCTGACACCAGTTGATGCCGCTCATGGTATCCGTCTCCCAGACCTTGCGCTTTTTACAGCCTGCGGCATTCACCAGCTCGTCCAGCACATATCCGGAAAGATCCCTGCTCTGCTGGTACAGGTCGGCATTGTAGGGATTGGATGCCGTCTGGCAGATCGTCATGGCCCCGTTTACGGAAGTGTCCTCGGAGCCATTGGCATGAATCCGGATGAAAGCATCCGCATCAGCGTCATTGGCCACCTTGGCACGCTGGCTGTTGCTGATGTCCACATCGTGGGCAGTTCTCACCATAATGACCTGATACCCCCTATCTGTCAGCTCCTTCTCCAGCTTCTCCGCTACCGTCAGCGTCAGCTCGTATTCCTTCAGTCCGCTGGTGGCTCCGGAGGTTCCCCCTGAGACCTTTGCCTTCATCTCCTCCGCTCCCGGCCCCACGGGCTCCTTTTCACTGTTTCCCCTCTGCTGGTGACCTGCGTCAATTACGATCAAATAACCATTCTGGCCCGGCTCTTCAGGGGAGACTCCCCCGCCGGGCTCGGGGGCCCCCTCTGTTCCGGACTCCGATGTTTCAGGCCCTCCTCCCCCACCGGATTCGGGAATCCCCTCCGTTCCGGACTCCGATGTTTCAGGCCCTCCTTCCCCACCGGATTCGGGAATCCCCTCCGTTCCGGACTCCCCTTCTTGCTCCAGGCTCCGGGAGCCTGCTCCGAAAGCGCCTTCCATTTCTTCTCCCTCTCCTGCCTCTGTACCTGTCTCCCATGTCAGCGGCTGTGCATCAGGCGGATCCGTCCAGGAAGGCTGCTGCTCCTTCCGGCCGCACCCTCCCAGCACAATCAGCAGAACCGACATTGCCACTGCCGTCCTGCACCTGCCGCAATATCCTTTTTTTCCCTCTTTCATCTCCATCAGTCCCAATCCTCTGTCTCTATTGCTTCAAGCCCCCTGCTGCTCCAGTCCTCTGCCCCTATCGCCGCAGGCCCCCGCCCCTGCTGCTCCAGTCCTCTGCTCCTATTGCTCCAGGCCTCCGGCCCTGCTGTTCCGGGCCTCCGCCCCTATTGCCACAGTACTTTGCCCTTATCTCACCTGAAAAGAGATAAAAAGCCTCCCCCACCAAGTGGAAGAGGCTTATCAGCGCTCTTACTCCAGCCTGCCATTGGAGAATACCCCCACCGGAGGCTCTTCATGTGCCTCCTCAGGCTTCTCCTCTGACTCTTTCTGCTCCTCAGCCCTTTCCTGCTCACGGAAAGGCTTCCGGCCTTCCGGGACATCCGCCGGGGAAGCTCCTTCCGGCCTGTTTCCCGAGGCCATTTCACTCATCACCTCCGCAAAGGGTTTCTCCCTCTGCGGCGCTTCTGCCCCCATGGACTCCTCCGGCGTTTCGGAACGCCCTGACTCGGCAGCCTTCTGTCCTGCATTCTCATGTCCAGCATTCTCCTGCCCAGCGGCCGTCTTGTCTGTCCCCTGAGAGCCCTCTGCCTCTTTGGGCGGCTCCTCCGGCAGCCCCTTCTCCCTGCGGAAAATTTCCATGAACTCCTTGCCGGTGATGGTCTCCTTTTCAATCAGGAAATCTGCCAGCTTATCCATGAGCCCCCTATTGTCCCGCAGCAGCGCCAGGGCCTTCTCGTAGCTCTCCTTCAGGATTTCCACCACCTCGGCGTCTATCTCCGCCGCAGTAGTGTCGCTGCAGTTCAGGGCGGACCTACCCTCCAGATACTGGCTCTCAATGGTGGCCAGCCCTACCAGACCGAATCTCTTGCTCATTCCATAGCGGGTCACCATGTTCCGGGCTATGTCCGTTGCCTTCTCAATGTCATTGGCTGCCCCCGTGGTAACCGTATCGAAGACTACCTCCTCCGCCGCCCGGCCGCCCACCAGGCTCACCAGCATATCCCGCAGCTCCGCCTCTGTGTTCAGGTATTTCTCCTCCTCCGGCACGTGCATCACGTATCCCAGCGCCCCCATGGTCCGGGGCACGATGGTGATCTTCTGCACGGGCTCGGAATTCTTCTGAAGCGCACTGATCAGGGCATGCCCCACCTCATGGTATGACACGATCCTGCGCTCCTCCTTGCTCATGATGCGGTCCTTCTTCTCCTTACCCACCAGAACCACCTCCACCGCATCGAACAGATCCTTCTGGCAGACATAGTTCCTGCCCTCCTTCACGGCGTTTATGGCGGCCTCATTGATCATATTTGCCAGATCAGACCCCACGGCGCCGCTGGTAGCCAGCGCAATGGCATCCAAGTCCACCGTCTCGTCCATCTTCACGTCCTTGGCATGCACCTTCAGGATCTCCACTCTGCCCTTCAGGTCAGGCTTATCCACAATGATCCTTCTGTCGAAGCGTCCCGGGCGCAGCAGCGCCTTATCCAATATCTCGGGACGGTTCGTGGCGCCCAGAATCAGGATTCCCTTGGAGCTGTCGAAGCCGTCCATCTCCGAGAGCAGCTGGTTCAGCGTCTGCTCCCGCTCCTCGTTGCCTCCGCCGTACTTGGAATCCCGGCTGCGGCCTATGGCGTCGATCTCGTCGATAAAGATGATGCAGGGGGCATTCTTCGTGGCCTCCTTGAACAGGTCGCGGACGCGGCTGGCTCCCACGCCCACATATAGCTCGATAAAGTCCGAGCCCGTCAGAGAAAAGAAGGGGACATGGGCCTCTCCCGCCACAGCCTTCGCCAGCAGCGTCTTTCCCGTTCCGGGAGGGCCTACCAGCAGCGCCCCTTTCGGAAGCCTTGCGCCGATCTTGGAATATTTCCCGGGATTGTGCAGGAAATCCACCACCTCTACCAGCGATTCCTTCGCCTCGTCCTCTCCCGCCACGTCCCGGAAGGTAACGCCCGTCTCCTTCTGCACATAGACCTTGGCATTGCTCTTTCCCACTCCCATTGGCCCGCCGCTGCCGCCCATCTTCCTAAAAACCACACCCAGCAGTATCCACATCAGCAGCACGGGCAGCACCACGAACAGCAGAATGTCCATGATACGGCCGGAGTTGTCGCTGAGCACTCGGCTCCCGTCCACCCCATGCTCCTCCAGCCTTGCCGTGAGAGTGTCCAGATCCTCCATGATCACCGCCGAGTAGATCGCCTTCATCCCTCCATAGAAGGGATAGGCCGGGCGCAGTGCAGGCTCATCCGCCTTCTCTCCTTCTTTCAGGGTGAAATTCACATATCCGTTGCTCTGTACCTCAACGCTCTCTACCTTGTCCGCATTGAGATACTCCAGAAATTTGGTATAGCTGACCTCCTGAGAATTGCCGTTCGCCCCGAACAGCAGGTTCCAGAGCATACAGACGATCAGCACCGACACTAAGCCACCCAGCAGCAGCAATATGATGTTCGGTTTCTGGGGCGGCCGGCCGCCGTTGCCGCCGCTGCCGCCCGGCTTATTGCCGTTGCCGCCGTTATTATATCCCCCGCCGTTGTCGTACTGGTTCATTTGATTATCCATAGCAGCTCCGTTTCTGTTTTGCTTTATTTAGCCTACCTTCTTTTGCTTTGCCTTATTCAGTCCGCCCACCTTTGCCCGTCTCTTCCTGCCCGCCGGCAGGCCGGGAATCCCGTTTTGCTGTGGGCAGGCTCCAGCCAGGCCTCTGGCCTGACATCGGCACCCTCCGCATCCATGCGCCCCGCTGACAGGCTCCGGGCCTCTGTGTCCCCCGCCTATTTACGGCTCGAATGCTGCAAGCTATATTATAGATACTATATATTGATAAATCAATAGGCGAAATGTGAAAAAAACGTCACAACTCTTAAAGATTTCTAAACTATGGGCCAAAGCATAAACTACGGACTTCTGAATTTTGCCCATTCCAATATGCAGGAATTTATGTTAAAATGATAGATGCGGAAGGTCACAGCATTTAATACATCCGTGAGCATTTATACTGCTTAACGATTTCACTTGCCGTGAAACCAGACTGCATAACG
>CANOFQ010000061.1 GCA_947565325.1 uncultured bacterium | reverse complement strand
GGAGACAGGTACCTGGATGTTTGCCATCAACATTCCGATTCTGATTCTGGGAATGTGGAAGTTCGGCCTGAAGTTCATTCTGTCCACCTTGTACTGTACGTGGGTCACCTCCTGCTTTACCAACCTGCTGGCTCCCATAGGCGCTGTCACGGCGGATCCTCTGTTAGCTACGCTGGCAGGCGGGGCGCTGATGGCCGTGAGCCTGGGGCTGATCTTCAAGGCAGGAGCTACCTCCGGGGGTACGGATATTCTCATAAAGCTGCTGCGCCTGCGGGTTCCCCATCTGAAGACAGGGATGCTGTTCCTGATCACTGACACCATGATCGTCACCATGAGCGCCTTTGTTTTCAAGAACATCGATAGGGCTCTGTACGCCGGGCTGGTGGTGCTGGTGAATTCTCTGCTGCTGGACGTGGTCCTCTATGGCCGGGATGGGGCCAAGATGCTTTTTATCATCAGTGACAGTCCGCAGAACATCGTGAGGCGGCTGCTGGAGGATCTGGACATCGGCGCCACCTATATTTCGGGAAGAGGGGCATACAGCGGGAAGGATAAGCAGATCATTCTCTGCGTGGTAAAAAAGCACCTTTTCCCCAAGGCGGAGGAGATCGTCCGGCAGGAGGAGCCCGGCGCATTCATGATCGTCACCAGTGCCACGGAGATCTACGGGGAGGGCTATAAGAGCATTTTCAGCCAGAAGCTATGATAGAGCAGGCGGAATGCGCACCGCCTGCGTCCGAAGGCGGACTTCTTGTGCCGGAGTGCACACCTCTTGCGTCCAGAAGCGGACCTCTTGCACGGAGCGCATTGTTTCCCCGGGGCCCCAATGGTATAATACAATAAGGCAGCATAAAGCCAGATTGCAAATACCGGGAGGGCCCCATGCAGCGCACACATTCCATGACCGACAATCTTATGTTTCTTCTGAGAAAATCTTTTTCTTTTGACAAGAGTCTCTTCGCTGCCGTGGCGGTGAGGATTCCAGTCAATATACTGATTCCCTTGTTTACCTCTTATTTAACGAAATATATGACATCGATCACGCCGGGACAGACCGACAGCGGCAGATTTTTAGTCTATGTCTTGTCCTACTGCGGAACGCTTCTGGCTCTCACGCTGGTGGACAGCTGAGCATATCCCATGGGCCGTTCCCGTGCTTCTGATTGCAGGCGCAGCAGATTTTTTCGCAGGGATCCGGTTCTCCAAATGGCAGCACAGAAACAGGGGACAGTGGACGGAATATGACCGCCGCCTCGGCTATCTGAACAGCAAGGCGGGAGACAGCCGTGCGGCGAAGGACATCCGGCTGTTTCGGCTGGCCCCATGGATGGAGGCGCTGTACGGAGATTTCTACCGTAGCCGCATGTCCTGGTGGCGCAGGGAGGAGAACCGCCGCATGGCTGTCAACTGGGCGGGGCTGGGGCTGGCCTTCTGCCGGGACGGCCTTGTGTATGGGATGCTGATCCGTTCGCTTTCTGCAGGGAAGATGGAATTGTCAGACTTCATTTTCTATTTTACTATCATCACGCAGTATTCTGTCTGGGTGTTCAGTCTGATGAATCATCTGGCGGCCCTGAAGACCTCGGCTTACACGGCGGAGGAGATCCGGCAGTTCCTTGAGATGCCGGACCGCTTCAACCATGGACCGGGGCGCAGCCTTCCTGAAGAGACCTGCCAGATCCGGTTTGACCATGTGACATTCCGGTATCCCGGCGCAGAAGAGGATACATTGAGCGATTTGAGCTTCACGGTCCGAAAGGGGGAGAAGCTGGCCATTGTTGGCGCCAACGGAGCTGGGAAGACGACTCTGGTCAAGCTTCTCTGCGGGCTGTATGCCCCCTCTCAGGGAAGGATTCTGGTGGAGGACAGCGACATCCGGGCCTATAACATCGAGGATTACTATTCGCTTTATTCCGCAGTGTTTCAGGATATCCATCTGATGCCCACCACCGTGGCCAGAAACATCGCCCTGACGCAGGACGAGAGAATCGATCGGGAAAGGTTGCGCCGTGCGGTCAGGCTCGCAGGTCTGCAGCAGAAGGTGGAGGAGCTGCCGGAGAAGGATGACACGCTGCTAATAAAGGAGGTTCAGGAAAAGGGCGCAGAGCTGTCCGGAGGCGAGAAGCAGAAGCTGGCCCTCGCAAGGGCTATCTATAAGGACGGAAAGGTTCTGGTGCTGGATGAGCCCACGGCGGCGCTGGATCCCATTGCGGAGAGCGAAATATACCGGAAATACAGCGAGATGACCCGGGGGCGGACGGCGATCTTCATTTCCCACCGCCTTGCCAGCACCCGGTTCTGCGATGAGATTCTGGTTCTGGAGGACGGGAGGATCGCAGAGAGAGGGAGTCATGAGCAGCTGATGGCCTCGGGCGGGAAATATGCGGCCATGTTTCATGTGTAGAGTCAGTATTATAAGTCAGATCACAAGTCAGATCACAAATCAGATCACAAGCTGGATCAAAAGTCAGTGCTCTGCCGCCTGTACGATGCGGACGAGGGACAGATCCTTGTCAATGGCACGGATATCAGGGAGCTGGACGTGGAGGAGTACCGTGACCTGTTCGGGGTGGTGTTTCAGGATTTCCAGCTGTTTTCCTTCGGGCTGGGGCAGAATCTGGCAGGCGGCAGGGAATATGACCCGGAAAGGGCGAGGGCCGCTTTAGAGGAGGCGGACTTTGGCCGCCGTCTGGCCCATATGAGTCTGGAGACGGCGCTCTACAAGGACTTTGATCCGCAGGGCATCGAGATCTCCGGAGGGGAGGCCCAGAAGATCGCCATCGCAAGGGCGCTTTATAAGCGGGCGCCCATACTGGTGCTGGACGAGCCCACGGCGGCGCTGGATCCGAAGGCGGAGTACGAGATCTACAAGAATCTGAGCCATATTTCCGAGAACAGGACGGCGCTGTTCATCTCCCATAGAATGTCCTCCTGCAGGTTCTGTGACAGGATTCTGGTGTTCGACGGCGGAAGGCTGGTTCAGGAGGGGAGCCATGAGGAGCTGCTGGAGGACAGGGACGGGAAATACAGTAAGCTGTGGCGGTCTCAGGAGCAGTACTATAAATAAACATCCCGGGGCCAGTCGGCTTCCCGCTGGCCCGTCACACAAGGGTTTTCTTCCTGCGGGCAATGGGTCGAATGCCGCAAGGTAATTGAGTATCGGCCGGACATGGGTATCTGCAGGTAATCAATCAGGGCGTTTTCCAAAAGCCGGGAGTAGTTTATTCTTTAATCTTCTTATAACAAACAACAGTTCGTAAAGAAAAAATACTTGACACCTCTTTTTTTTTATAGTAAGATACTCAAGGCTGTTGTGATCTATGGACAAAACTACGCCAAGGCTCGCCGAGGCGCACGGAACATGGTACCATGTCGCCGGACATGATACCGGAGCGAAGCGGAATGGCCTTTCTGAGGAGGGAGCCGCATCCGCCTGGGGACATAATATCATATGGACAGAATATATGAACAGAATATATGAACAGACAATGTTGTTCGACTTCTACGGTGAGTTATTGACGGAGCACCAGCGGAGAGTCTATGAGGACGTGGTATATCAGGATATGTCCCTCGGAGAGATCGCCGAGGAGCTGGGTATCAGCAGGCAGGGCGTACATGACCTGATCCGCCGGTGCGACAAGATCCTGCAGGGCTATGAGAGCAAGCTTCATCTGGTAGAACGGTTTGCCGCAGCCAAGGAGACCGTCAGGAGGATCGAGCGGCTGACGGATCAGGGAAAGGGCGATATGGGCATATCGGAGCGGCTGCAGACCATAAGCCAGCTGTCCCGTGAGCTGCTGGAGGAGCTGTGAACATAAAAACAAAGTGGTTCGGGGCAGTGCAGAAAAGCCTGAATGCAGATAGGAGAGGCGGCAGTGGCGTTTGAGAGTTTGACAGAGAAACTGCAGAATGTTTTCAAAAGCCTGAGAGGCAAGGGACGGCTGACGGAGGAGGACGTGAAGGCGGCTCTGAAGGAGGTGCGCATGGCGCTTCTGGAGGCCGACGTGAACTTCCGGGTGGTGAAGCAGTTCGTGAAGTCCGTGGAGGAGCGGGCCATCGGTCAGGACGTGATGAACGGGCTGAACCCGGGGCAGATGGTCATCAAGATCGTGAATGAGGAAATGATCGCTCTCATGGGCAGCGACACCACGGAGATCGCCATGCAGCCGGGGAAGAGCATCACCGTGATCATGATGGCGGGCCTGCAGGGCGCAGGAAAGACCACTGCCACGGCCAAGATCGCCGGGAAGCTGAAGCAGAAGGGAAAGAAGTCCCTTCTGGCGGCCTGCGACATCTACCGCCCTGCGGCTATCGAGCAGCTGCAGATCAACGGCAGGAAGCAGGAGGTGGACGTCTTTTCCATGGGAACCGACCATAAGCCCGTGGAGATCGCAAGAGAGGCAGTCCGCTTCGCGGAAAAGAACGGCCATAACGTGGTGATCCTTGACACGGCGGGCCGTCTGCATATAGACGAGGACATGATGGCGGAGCTGCAGGAGATCAAGGCGGGTGTGACCGTGCACCAGACTCTGCTGGTGGTGGACGCCATGACCGGTCAGGACGCAGTGAACGTGGCCAAGGAGTTTGACGAGAAGGTGGGCATTGACGGAGTGGTGCTGTCCAAGATGGACGGCGACACCAGAGGCGGTGCGGCGCTTTCCATCAAGGCCGTCACCGGCAGGCCCATTCTCTATGTCAGCATGGGGGAGAAGCTCTCCGACATGGAGCAGTTTTATCCCGACCGCATGGCGAACAGGATTCTGGGCATGGGGGACGTGCTCACCCTCATCGAGAAGGCGCAGGAGAGCATCGACATAGATGAGGAAACCAGCCGGGGCATGGCGGACCGCATGAAGAAGGGGAAGTTCGACTTTGAGGACTATCTGGAGAGCATGCGGCAGATGCGCAACATGGGCGGCCTCACCAGCATCCTGAGCATGCTGCCCGGCATGGGCATCAAGGGTGCGGACTTGGATTCCATGATCGACGAGAAGCAGATGAAGCAGATGGAGGCCATCGTGCTGTCCATGACCAAGGAGGAGCGCAGGAACCCGAAGCTTTTGAATCCCCGTAGGAAGCACCGTATCGCAAGGGGCGCCGGGGTAGACATCGCCGTGGTGAACCGGTTCATCAAGCGGTTCGAGGAGAGCCAGAAGATGATGAAGCAGTTCGGAGGCGGCGGAAGGAAGGGCCGGGGGATGTTCGGCGGATTTCCGGGCAGGGGCGGCAGATTCCCCTTCTGACGCATTTTCCTGACGGTCGCAGAGGCTTGGCTGATGACAATGCAGAAGGCAGGAAGCACTGTGTGATAAAGCATGGAAAACGATGCAAAAATGGGTGTAACGGGAGCGCCCGGTTCGGAGCGTTTCCCTTGTCACTAATAAATCAAAACGAATATGCAGCCGCAGGATGCGGCAGAAAGAGGTAAGAAAATGGCAGTAAAGATCAGATTGAGAAGAATGGGGCAGAAAAAGAATCCTTTCTATAGAATCATCGTGGCTGATTCCCGTTCTCCCAGAGACGGCAGGTTCATTGAAGAGATCGGCACCTATGACCCCACCACGGATCCCAGCACCATTAAGGTCAACGAAGAACTGGCCAAGAAATGGCTGGCCAACGGAGCGCAGCCCACGGAGGTAGTCGGCAGGCTTTTCAAGATTGCCGGTATCGAGAAATAGATTTTTAAAGGTTGGGAGGCAGCTTATGAAGGAATTAGTGGAAATCATTGCAAAAGCCCTTGTGGATAACCCGGAGGAGGTTGTTGTATCCGAGAAGACGGAGGGCAGAAATACGATCATCGAACTCCATGTGGCACCCTCCGACATGGGAAAGGTCATCGGCAAGCAGGGAAGGATTGCCAAGGCGATCCGATCCGTGGTAAAGGCAGCGTCTACAAGGGAAAAGATAAACGTGGATGTGGAGATCGTATAAGACAAGAACCACCACACAGGAGTTGCGATTCAGGAGGAACATGCTTTGCCGGTTCCTCCTTGATTGTTCTTATTCGCTGATTCTGGTATGAGCAGCATCGGGGAACAGATTCACTTTTGGGGAGTTTCGGGCTTCGGCCTTAGGCCCGGGGAGGACATATATGGAGGATTATTTTAAGATAGGAATCATAACTTCCACCCATGGTCTGGGGGGAGAGGTAAAGGTGTACCCTACCACGGACGACGTGAAACGGTTCGGCCATCTGAGGGAAGTGATCTACTTAAAAGGCGCACCGGGCGCTCTGGCAGGTCAGAGACAGTCTCTGCCGGAAAGACAGCCGGATGCGTCGTCTCCGGTCCTGAAGATCGAGGGCGTGAAGTATCTTAAACAGTTTGCCGTGCTCAAGCTTCAGGGCGTGGACAGCGTGGAGGATGCCCGGAGATACTGTAAGGGAGAGCTTTTTGTGTCAAGAGACAAGGCGGTGCGCCTCAAGAAGGACGAGTATTATATAGCGGACCTGATCGGACTGACTGTCAGAGATGAAGACGGAACCGAGATCGGAAGCTTGTCGGACGTGCTGGAGACAGGCGCCAACGATGTCTATGTGATTGCGCTGAAGGACGGCAGGGAGCTTCTGCTGCCCGCTATCAGGCAGTGTGTCCTTGAGGTGGACGTGGAGGCAGGGTTTCTCAGGGTACACATTCTGGACGGCCTGCTGTGAGAGACCTTTATTCCCGCGAGCAATAAGTCAAGTCAGCTTCGCAGACTTTGTGCCGTTGCTCGCACGAGCACAAAGCCAATTCATAATTGGCTTTGCGAATGCTGCGAGGTATTTGATTCCTGCGAGCAATGAGTCAAGTCAGCTTCGCTGACTTTGTGCCGTTGCCTGTACGAGCATAAAGCCGATTTTAAATTGGTTTGCGAATGAATGCTGCGGGGGATTTGACTGAGGGGCTGCCGTGAGAGGCTTTTCAGGGACAGTCCTGCGCAGCTTACGGGAGTCTTTACTGAGAGGCAGGCATTCCGTGCCGGCAAGGAGCCCGGTGGAATCCTGTGACAATGCCTGCGGCTGCAGGCGGAGAGGAGTTTCCATGAAATTCCATGTACTGACGCTGTTTCCTGAGATGATGCGGTGCTGTCTGAGCTATGGAATCATGGGAAGGGCGGCGGAAAAAGGACTGATATCCCTGCATGCGGTGGATATCAGGGATTACACGCAGGATAGGCATGGCAAGGTGGATGACTATCCCTACGGAGGGGGCGCCGGGATGCTGATGCAGGCGCAGCCCGTATACGATGCATATCTGGCGGCTTCAGGAGGACGGGCCGTCAGGACGGTGTATCTGACCCCTCAGGGAGAGCGGTTCACACAGCAGAAGGCCAGAGAGCTCTCCGGCGAGGAGGAGCTGGTGCTTCTCTGCGGGCATTATGAGGGAATCGACGAGAGGGTTCTGGAGGATATCGTCACTGATTATATATCCATAGGTGATTATGTGCTCACGGGCGGAGAGCTTGGGGCAGCGGTGATGATGGATGCCATAGCCAGACTGGTTCCCGGGGTGCTTGGCAACGAGAATTCCGCTCAGGAGGAAAGCTTCTTTAACGATCTGCTGGAATACCCTCAGTATTCCCGCCCGGAGGTCTGGCGGGGGAAGGCGGTTCCGGAGGTGCTCCTGTCCGGCGACCATAACCGGATCGCCGCATGGAGGCTGGAGCAGGCGAGAGAGCGCACGGCTCTGAGACGGCCTGACCTATACGGAGTTTATCAGGCGAAGCAGCTGGCCATAAAGCAGCTGTCTGCCGATAAGCGCAACAGCATCCATATGATGGAGAGTCTCAAAAGAGGGCGGGGAGAGATCATCTATACAAGTTTGTGGTCGGGCGGGGAGGACATAGTGCTGTATGACCGGGAGGCAGGAGTGTGTATGCTGGCGGCAGAAAACCCGGAGAAGGGAAAGAACATGGCGGGAATCGTTCCGGAGGCGGCCCGGCTGGTTCTGACGGCACAGCCCTTTCTGGAGGATATCCTGACAGAAAGAGGATACAGGCTCTTCCTTCGGTGCCGTCAGGTTCTCTATACCCAGAAAAGCCCCCTGCCCGTAAGGCATAGGGAGATCAGAAGGCTTTCCCTGGAGGATTTTGAGGAGGTACGCTTGTGCTGCGCCGCCGGAGGCGAGGGGCCGGGCGGAGCTCATGACGGGTGCGGCGGGCAGTGTGAGGAGCCGGGCGGAACGTTCGACAGGCTCGGCGGGCCGGGCGTGGACGAGGCGTATCTTCGGAAGCGGCTTCAGGCGGGCGCTCTGTACGGTGCCTTTTTTCAGGGAAGGCTGGCAGGCATTGCCGGCATCCATGAGGAGGGGGCGCTGGGGCTGCTCCATGTGGCGCAGGAATGCCGCAGGTGCGGCATAGGAGCTTCTCTGGAGGCTTATGTCATAAACCGCATGCTGGAAAAGGGGTGGACGCCCTACGGGCATGTGGAGGAGGGAAACGAGGCGTCCATGAAACTTCAGGAGAAGCTGGGACTGTACGTTGCGTCAAAAACTTTTCTCTGGATGGAAAAAAAGCTTGCAAATGAGGCGGATGTATGATAAAATTTTAATGTTGTGGAAAGAAGATGGTCCTCTGTTACTGGAATGATCAGCTGTATTCAGGTGCAGTGAGATGCACCAAGAGGCAGGAGGCTGACCAGGATCCGTATTAAGAACATCCATTTTAAAAGGAGGCTCATTATGAGTGACATTATCAGAGAGATCGAGGCAGAGCAGCTGAAGGAAAAGGTAGATGATTTCAATGTGGGCGACACTGTCAAGGTCTATGGAAGGATCAAGGAAGGAAACCGTGAAAGGATTCAGGTGTTCGAGGGCGTGGTCCTGAAGAGACAGGGCGGCAGCAGCAGAGAGACCTTCACGGTGCGGAAGTTCTCGAACGGAATCGGCGTGGAGAAGACATGGCCCGTTCATTCCCCCAACGTAGAGAGGATCGAAGTGGTTCGCAGAGGTAAGGTAAGGCGCGCTAAATTGTTCTATCTGAGAGACCGCGTTGGTAAGAGGGCAAAAGTGAAGGAAGCAAAGTAAGGGAATGTCGATGCGGACGAAGGGACAATTACATCTGTAGTTGTCCTTTTCTGTTAAAGGGACTGACGGGGGGCGCTGTGGCGAAGGACAGAGGACTCAGCTTCTATAGGAGAAAAAAGAAAATAAGCGCTGCTGCCCTGCGGGAGGCATTCACATGGGTCTTCGGCATAGTTGCGGCAGTCTTCATCGCAGTGGTTCTGAACTTCTTTCTCGGCACCATGATCAGCGTGGTGGGCGTCTCCATGGAGCCTGCGCTGTATAACGGGCAGACGGTGTTCGTGGATTCCTTCCGCTATCTGATCTCGTCTCCCAAGCGGGGGGACGTGGTGGTCTTTCTCCCCAACGGGAACAAGAATGCCCATTATTATGTGAAGCGGATCGTGGCTGTCCCGGGGGACAGGGTGCAGATTCAGGAGGGGGTTCTGTACGTGAACGGGGAGGAGAGCCCCTGGGTGACGGAGAAGCTTCTGGATCCCGGTATCGCGGCCAATGAGCTGACTCTTGAGAACGGCCGGTATTTTTGTCTGGGTGACAACCCGGGAAACAGCGAGGACAGCAGATCGGCCAACATCGGGCCCGTAGAGGAAGAAGATATCATAGGAAAGGCATGGTTCCGTGCGCCCTGCGGGGAGTCAGGCATGGGATTCGTAAAATAGGACGGATTATAGATGATGAATTATCAATGGTATCCCGGTCATATGACCAAGGCAAGGCGTATGATGCAGGAGGATATAAAGCTGATCGATCTGATGATAGAGCTGCTGGACGCAAGGGTGCCCATGGCCACCCGCAACCCGGATATAGATGCGCTCAGCAGGGGGAAATCCCGCATCGTGCTGCTCAACAAGGCTGATCTTGCGGATCCGGAATGTAATAAGCGGTGGATAGGCTATTTCGAGGAGCAGGGGACCCATGTCCTTGAGATCAATTCCAAGGAGAGAAGCGACGTGAAGGGGATTCTTCCTCTTGTTCAGAGGGCCTGTGCGGAGAAGATCGCCAGAGATAGGAAGAGGGGCATCGTGAACCGCCCCGTGAGGGCCATGGTGGCGGGGATCCCCAATGTGGGAAAATCCACCTTCATCAATTCCTTCGCCGGAAAGGCCTGCACGAAAACCGGCAACAGGCCGGGAGTCACCAAGGGAAAGCAGTGGATCCGCATGAACAAGAATCTTGAGCTTCTGGACACGCCGGGCATTCTGTGGCCGAAGTTCGAAGATCAGGAGGTAGGTATGCACCTCGCCTTCATAGGCTCCATGAATGACGAGATCATTGTCCGGGAGGAGCTGGCCTGCGACCTGCTGGACTGCCTTGGCCGGCTGTATCCCGATGCGGTGACGAAGCGGTACGGCATTCCTGCCAAAGACCAGAAGGCGGCGCAGGTTCTCACGGAGATCGCCCGGTGCAGAGGCTGTATCCTGAAGGGAGAGCAGCTGGACCTGAAGAAGGCTTCGGACCTGCTGCTGGATGATTTCAGAAGCGGCCGTCTCGGCAGGATCACGCTGGAGCGGCCGGAGCAGTAAAATTGAATGGATGCCCGCTGAGGCGGGTAAGGGGGTATACACATGAATAAAGTAATGAAAGAGATGATAAGCACTCTGCTGTACCTGCTGGGGGTTCTGTGCCTCACATGGTTCGTGATCGCATTTGTGGGGCAGCGGACGGAGGTGGACGGTTCGTCCATGGAGCCCATGCTTTCCGATGGGGACAATCTGATCGTGGATAAGATCAGCTACCGCTTCCGTGCGCCGGAACGGTTCGATATCATAGTGTTTCCCTTCAAGCTTGAGGAGGATACCTACTATATCAAGAGGATCATAGGGCTTCCCGGGGAGACGGTGCAGATCGACGAGCAGGGGAACATCTACATAGACGGCGAAGTGCTCTCTGAGGGCTACGGAAGGGAGATCATCCGGGCCGACACCGTGGGAATCGCCAGAAATCCCGTTGTTCTGGGAGATGATGAATATTTCGTCATGGGAGACAACCGCAACAGCAGTCAGGACAGCCGCACGGAGATCGTGGGGAACATTCACCGGGACGACATCATCGGCAGGGCGTGGCTGCGCATATGGCCCCTGTCCCGTATGGGATTCCTCAAGCATCAGTGAATATGTTTTCCGGCGGGCATGGGAGGCGGCAGCATGGGAGATAATAGGGAGAGTACGGCGAGGATAAGGGAAATTCTGCAGGCAGCATCTGTAATGGAGCTGCCTGCGTTCATAGATACCTATTCTGCGGATGAACGGGCGGGCGTGCAGAAAATGGTGGACACCGCCCGGAAGCGCCTCAAGGCCCTAGAGGCGGAGATGCTCCGGGTCGAGGGGCTTCGGGTCTATGAGGAGAAATATAGGGAGTACCGGTTCATCTGCGGCATAGACGAGGCGGGAAGAGGGCCTCTGGCGGGCCCGGTGGTGGCGGGGGCGGTGATTCTTCCCAGAGAATGCAGGATTTTATATATAAATGATTCTAAGCAGCTCTCCGAAAAAAAGAGAGAGGAGCTTTACGATATCATCAGAGAGCAGGCGGTGGCATGGGGAACAGGCTGCGTGGACGCCCGCCGCATCGACCAGATCAACATTCTGCAGGCTACCTATGAGGCCATGCGGGAGGCGATAGCGGAGCTTGGCGTAAAGCCGGACATCCTGCTGAACGACGCAGTCACCATCCCGGGACTTTCCGTGCCGCAGGTGCCCATTGTCAAGGGGGACGCAAAGAGCATCTCCATCGGCGCCGCAAGCATTGTGGCAAAGGTCACCAGAGACAGGCTGATGAAGGAGTATCACAAGCAGTTCCCGGAATATGGCTTCGAGGGGAACAAGGGCTACGGCAGCGAGGGCCACATAGCGGCCCTGAAAAAGTACGGGCCTTCCCCCATACACCGCAGGAGCTTTATCGGGAATTTTGTATCGGACGGAAGAGGACTGATTTGAATACAACGGATTGATATATGCCCGCCTGCATCATGGGGCAGATCAGGTTCATGCCCGGGGAGGACAGACCGGATCGAGGCTGGATCTGGGATGGGCTGTATGAGGTATACCAAGATCAGGAAAGGAGAACGGATATGAAGCTTTCTCAGCTGTTTACAGGAGACAGCCATGCGGAGAACGTGGCCCGCCCACAGTCGCCCAGCCCTGCGCAGGCGGCCTATATGAGCCGGCAGATCCGCTCTCTGGTTCCGGGACAGACCATCACGGGAGAGGTGCTGTCCAGAGACGGCGGCGAGGTGCAGATCAGGATATCCGAGGATCTGGTGCTGAATGCCAGAGTGGACCGGAACATGAACATCGAGGTGGGGAAGAGCATGACCTTTGAGGTGAAGAACAACGGAAGCGCTCTGACCTTAAGCCCTCTTTTCACCAATGTCTCCACGGACATGAACGTGCTGAAGGCGCTGGACATGGCGGGGCTGCCGGTGAACGAGACCTCCGTGACAATGACGGAGCAGCTGATGCAGGCAGGGCTGCCCGTGAGCAAAAATATGCTGCAGCAGATATTCCGTGAGATCAACAGCTTTCCGGATGGGGAGATCGCTGACGTGATCGCCCTTCATAAACTGCAGCTTCCGGTGAACGAGGCCAATCTGGGACAGATGGCCGCCTACCGGAACATGGAGTATCAGCTTACGGCCGGCATGGACGAGATTCTGGAGGCTCTGCCGGAGGTGTTTGACTCCATGATGGCAGAAGGCGACAGGGCCGGAGCCATGAAGCTGTACGCAGACGTGCTGGCCCTGGTGCAGGAGAGCGGGGAGCCGGGAAGCGGCGTTCCGGGGCCGGAAACGGCGGTACAAGGAGGCAGCCCGCAGGGAACGGAGGCGGCAGGGCAGCAAAGCACGGTGCTTGCTGGGCTTGCGGAGGAAGTGGCCGCCTATGCCAGGGGGGAGGCTGTTTTTGTGGGAGAGGCCCGGACGGAAGGAGGGACAGTCGGGCCCTCGGAGACGGAAATTCCGGGAACCCATGGCGCAGGGCAGCCGCCTGCGGAAGAAGAGGCTGCAGGCAAGACAGACAGGACCGGTCTCCCGGAGACGGTGCGGGCGGCCATGTCGGAGGAGGCGGTGAGGATTCTGGACGGACTGGGACTGTCCGGTCAGGGGGCCGCACAGCTGCGCACATGGCTGCAGGGCTTCGGGGGAGGACAGACCGGTGCGCAGGAGTTTCTGTCCGGACTGGGGATGCTGGCCCAGGCGGCAAGGACCTCCGAGGGGGCCATGGCTTCTCTCGAGAGGCTGTTTTCGGGGCACGGCTTCAGGGAGCTTCTGGCGGGGCAGTTCAAGAATTTCTGGACGCTGAGCGCCGAGGAGGTAGCCGTTCCGGGCAAGGTGGAGGAGATGTACCGTCGGCTGGACAGGCAGCTCAAGGGGCTGGGACAGGCGCTGGAGAGTGCAGGCCATACTGGCACGGCAGCTTTCCGGGCGGTCTCCGCCATGTCACAGAATGTGGATTTCCTTCATCAGGTGAACCAGATGTACGCTTACGTCCAGCTTCCCCTGAGACTGCAGCAGGGCGATGCCCACGGTGAGCTGTATGTCTATACCAACAAAAAGAAGCTGAGCAGCCGTCAGGGAAGCGTCAGCGCACTGCTGCATCTGGATATGGAACATTTAGGGCCGGTGGATGTATATGTGACCCTCCAGAACAGCAAGGTGGGCACGAAGTTCTAT
>CANOFQ010000060.1 GCA_947565325.1 uncultured bacterium | reverse complement strand
GAGCACCGCTTCCGCTATTTGTACAGACCCATGGAATTCAACTTCTCTGCGATGTGTAATCTGGGGGCCAAGGAGGCGGCGGGAAGGTACCTGCTGTTTCTGAACGACGATATCGAGATCGCAGAAGAAAACTGGCTGGCAGTGATGCTTTCCAGAGCGGCAAAGGAACAGGTGGGGGCGGTGGGGGCGAAGCTTCTGTACCCCAATTCCGACAGGATACAGCATGCAGGCGTCATAAATACCCGTGTGGGCCCTGCTCATAAACTGCAGTTTGCCTCTGACAGGGAAGAACATTTTCACGGGTACAACCGATGTGCCGTGAATGTCAGTGCGGTGACGGGCGCCTGCCTTCTGATGAAAAAGAGTGTATTTGAGGAGATGGGAGGTTTTCCTGAGCAGCTGCAGGTGGCATATAACGATGTGGGGCTCTGTTTTCATCTGCTGCGGGCAGGCTATCGGAATGTATGCTGCAACGACACTTTTTTATATCATCATGAATCTCTGAGCCGGGGCCATGACGCAGGACTGGAGAAGCTGGAAAGGCTGCGCAGGGAGAGGGACATGCTCTATGGGGCATATCCTGAGATGTGGAACCGGGACGACTGGTATTCTGGGAAGCTGGTGAGGGATACTGCGGAAAGGGAGTTTGAGCCCGCCTGCCGGTTCGAGGAAAGACGGCTTTCCCGGAAGGTCCGGACAGAGCGTATGGGAACCGGCGGCCTGGATCCCCTATGGCATAATGAATGCCTCCGCATGATTGTGGAATTCACCGGCGACGAAAAGGCTTGGAGGACGGGCCTGTCCGGCGGCGGGGATTATTATATACAGGGAGGAGCTTATGCGCTGCACGTGGATAACAGCCGTTTTGAGAAAAGCCTGCTGCTGAAGCCGCTGAAGGACGGGGAGGAGGACGGACTGTGGAAGATACCCTATGAGGCCTGCTACAGACCGGATCTGGAGGAAAACCTGCCGGACATAGACCATCCCGGGCTGTGCGGCGTGAGCGTCTGGATCGGCCGGGACGCACTGCCGGCGGGGAGGTACCAGATCGGCTTTCTCTGGGAGGACGCCTGCTCCAGACAGAAGCTGTACGGCTTCAGCGGGGAGACTCTGACGGTGGAGGAAAGGGCAGAGAGTCTGTGACAATGTGTTCCCGCAGGAGGCATATAAGGCAGGGGCACGGACAGGAAGGAGAGTCAGGTGGCGGAAAGGGGCACGGACAGGAAAGAGAGTCAGGCGGCAGGCGGCCGGGGCATTGTTGCCGGATGGGCTTTGCTGCCCAAGAAGGTATGCAGGAAGGTTTCCCGCAGGATGGCATCGCTGGTCTGGAGCTGCAGAAAAGAGACGGCGCCGGAGGAGCTGGTCGCTTCCTACCGGGAGAGGCTGGCCCTTCAGGGTGACCAGTACAGGCAGTGGATCCGGGAGAGGGAGCCAGCCTTGTGGCAGCAGTGGGAGCAGGCACTTCGGAGCGCCCTGGAGCAGGGCCTTCGGAAGAGGCGCTGCAGGGTCATCGGCTATGGGCAGCTGGCGGGAGTCATGGATCTGGCGCAGATCGCAGGGCCGCCCGCCCCGGATCAGGTCTTTTTGTTTGCGGAAAACCCGCAGGATCTGGACGAGAGGGCAGTGGCCTGTGTGGAGGAGTGGTTCGGCACACAGCCGGCTGCAAGGCTGCTCTATGGGGCGGAGGACCATAAAAGGGGAGAGGAAAGGGTTTTCCCGTGGTTCAAGCCCTGTTTCTCCCCGGACACTCTGCTGGGGTTTTTCTGTTTCGGCAGCTATTTCGCCGTGGACGGCCCATGGGCCATGCAGACGCAGCTGTCCGGCCATGAGGACGCCAGGCTGAACCTGTATGATTTTGTGCTGCGTCTTTTAAAGCCCTATTATGAGAGGGAGAGACTCCCGGTCCATGACAGGAAATATGCGGAAATAGCATGTACGGATCTGGTTCTGTATCACAGGAGCGGCGACGCAGGCTTCAGGGCATCAGATGCCCGTGGGTATATCGGAGAGATGCACGGGGAGACGAATCCGGAATTCTGGGGGTACGAAAAAGAATATACCGGATGTAAACAGGCTCTGGTGAACAGTATCTGCGGCGGCTCTGAAGTCTGCCGGACGATGCATGAGGATGTATGGACGGTGGTACCTGCTCCGAAGAATCAGGGGGAGGACGGCGTGCCGCTGGTATCGGTGGTTATTCCGTCAAAAGACCATCCGAAGCTTCTGAAGAAATGCATCGGTTCTTTTGTGGAGCGCACATTCCTGCCGGGGCTTCGGGAGAGAGTGGAGTTCATCGTGGTGGATAACGGCAGCGGGGAGGAGAACCGGGGGGAGATCCGGGAATTTCTGGCATCGGCGGGGATTTTATACCAGTATCTTTACAGCCCCATGCCGTTCAATTTCTCCGTCATGTGCAATATGGGTGCGAAGCAGGCAAAAGGTACCTATGTCCTGCTGTTAAATGACGACATAGAGATCATTGACGGGAGCTGGCTGCGCATTCTGCTGGGGCAGGCACAGATGCCCGGAACGGGAGCAGTGGGTGCGAAATTATTGTATCCCAAGGGAAGGAGGATACAGCACATAGGCGTGACCAATATGGCTGCGGGGCCGTCCCACAAGCTGACTGCGTTTCCTGACGGCAGCTGCTATTATTATGGGCATAATACGGTAAGCTATAATATGATAGCGGTGACCGGCGCCTGTCTGCTGGTAAAAAGGTCCGTCTACCAGGAGGCAGGGGGACTGGACGAGGAAATGGCGGTTACCTACAACGACGTGGATTTCTGTTTCACGCTGACGGAGCGGGGGCTTCGGAATGTGGTTCGGAATGATGCGGTGCTGCTGCATCATGAATCTGTCAGCAGGGGATCGGACGGAGAGTCCGCTGAGAAATGGCAGAGGCTTTTGGAGGAAAAGGCCAGATTATATCGGAAGCATCCTGTTTTTCAGGAATACGACCCCTATTACAGCAGCCAGCTGGCAGGAGATGTTTCTGACTATCGCATATCCTGCAGTTCTGCCGATGAGCAGCCGCTGCCCGCCGCAGCGCCCCGGCGCATAGAGAAGAAAAGAGATCTGAAAGGGATGGGGTTCTGTCCTATGGAGCTGACCATAGACAGGATAAAGCCCAGAAAAAAGATCTGCCCGGAGGCTTCCCACATTCTGGAGGCGGAGGGCTGGTGCCTTATGCAGGGGTGGGACAACTGTCTGTTGGAACGGTTTCTGATTCTGGAGGCAGAGCAGGGAGATTTTTACTATCAGTTTCCGGTACAGGAACAGTTCCGGCCGGATGTGGCGGCGGCCCTGCCCCAGCAGAAGAATATTGAACTGTCGGGGTTTCTGTGTGCGATCGGGGCAGAGGATATTGTTCCCGGAAGCTACAGGGTGGGTATGCAGTGCAGAAGCCTGTGCAGCGGGAGGCTCTTTTACGGGCGCAGCGATGAACGCCTGAACATATAGGGAAGATGGGTCTCTGGCCACTGGACGGGCAAGTGCGGGATATTTGATTTGAGAATGCTGTTTTCGGGAACAAAGAATTGTGTGGCATTCTTTCCGGGATTATGGTAAAATAAGGTAAATGCCGGGGTCGGCAGGGGCGCAGACGCAGATTCCGGAAGGGGACACTGAACCCCGGGCAATAAAAGGGCTGCGCAGAAGAGAGGAGAAGGAAAATGAGCTATATGGACGAGTACCGCTTCTGGCTGGAGGACGACTATTTCGATCAGGGGACGAAGGAGGAGCTGGAGGCCATCAGGGACAATCAGGGGGAAATCGAGGATCGGTTCTACAAGGAGCTGGAGTTCGGCACGGGCGGCCTGAGGGGGGTCATCGGCGCAGGAACCAATAGGATGAATTTATACACTGTCCGCAAGGCCACGCAGGGCCTTGCCAATTTCATACTGAAGAAGGGGTCTCAGGACAAGGGCGTGGCCATCGCCTATGACTCCAGAAGGATGTCCCCGGAGTTTGCGGACGAGGCGGCCTTGTGTCTGGCGGCCAACGGCATCAAGGCCTATGTGTTCGACGCTCTGCGGCCCACGCCGGAGCTGTCCTTCGCCCTGCGCACACTGGGCTGCACCGCAGGCATCGTGGTCACGGCCAGCCACAATCCTCCGGAGTACAACGGCTACAAGGTGTACTGGGAGGACGGCGCTCAGGTCACGGCACCCTTCGACAAGGAGATCATCGGGGAAGTGAAGACCATCAGGGACTATCACACCGTGAAGACCATGGACAAGGCGCAGGCTCTGGAGCAGGGGCTGTATCAGGTCATCGGCAGGGAGATCGACGATGCTTATATGGCAGAGCTGAAGAAGCAGATCATCCATCCCGAGGTCATCGCCGAGGTTGCAGACGACATCAAGATCGTATATACGCCTCTCTGCGGCACGGGCAACGTGCCTGCGAGACGGATCCTCAGCGAGCTGGGCTTCAAGCATGTGTACGTGGTGCCGGAGCAGGAGAATCCGGATCCCGACTTCACCACCCTCGACTATCCCAATCCCGAGGATCCCAAGGCCTTTACCTACGCCCTGCGTCTGGCCAAGGAAAAGGATGCGGACATCGTTCTGGCCACGGATCCCGATGCGGACCGTCTGGGCGTGTACGCCAAGGATACCAAGACAGGTGAATATGTCTCCTTTACCGGAAACATGTCCGGCATGCTGATTGCAGAATATATTCTGAGGGAAAGGACGGCCACGGGGACTATGCCGGAGAACCCTGCCCTTGTGACCACCATCGTCACCACCAACATGACCCGTCCCATCACCAAGAATTACGGTGTGAAGCTCATAGAGGTGCTGACGGGCTTCAAGTTCATCGGGGAGCAGATCAAGCTCTTCGAGAGGAGCGGAAGCAACAACTACGTGTTCGGCCTGGAGGAGAGCTACGGCTGTCTGGCGGGAACCCATGCAAGGGACAAGGATGCCATCGTGGCTGTGATGTGCCTCTGCGAGGTGGCCGCATACTGCAAGAAGCACGGAAAGACCCTCTGGGACATGATGCTGGATACATATGAGAAATATGGGTATTATAAGGAGTCCCAGTATACAATTACATTAAAGGGCATCGACGGCTCCAGACAGATCGCCGAGATCATGGATAGGCTGCGCAAGAATCCGCCCAAGGCCTTCGGTGATTTGAAGGTGCTCAAGTTCAGGGATTATGAGACGGACCGGGCAGTGGACATGGTCACGGGGGAGGAGGGAACCACCGGCCTGCCCAAGTCCAACGTGCTTTACTTCGAGCTGCCTGACGATGCGTGGTGCTGTGCCCGTCCTTCCGGCACGGAGCCCAAGATCAAGTTCTACATGGGCGTGAAGGGTGCCAGTCTTGAGGATGCGCAGGCAAAGCTGGCGCAGCTGACGGAGGACGTAAAGGCGGCGCTGTAAGCTGACGGGGAGGCTATGTTTTCAGCCCGAAGCGGGAAAGGTGTCTGGCTTCATGGGGAAAGGCTTTCGGCCTGATGCGGAAAGGGATGTGTCATGCCGAAAACCGCCGGGAGGCGGTGGAGCGGTACCCGAAGAGGGGGTCAACGGCTGAAGTACCCGGAAAAAAAGAGCCTGAGACTGAAAGGAAAAACGGGGCGAGTGCGGCGGCAGTCTGCCGGCCGCCCCGTTTTTATGATGGGAAAAGAATGAGGGCAACGGAGGGAAAGCTGCCCTCTGCCCTTGAGGAGAGCGGGGATATGCAGGATTGGCCGCTGGAGGGTTCAGGCAGGGAGCTTGACGCATATGCGATCGTGAGGCTCAGCGACCCGAAGTATGATGAAGAGTAGGTTTTCGGAGGATATGGGAGGGCGCCGCACACCGGCAGGCAAAAGGAAAAGTGCCGAGAGACCGGAATCCGGGAGAGCTCCGGAAGGGGGAGCGGCAGCAGAGAAGGCGCAGGCGCAGGGGGAGACAAGATGGCCATGGGGATCAACGGGGCAAATTTCAGAAGGGCTGTGTATTATCTGCAGAGAAACGGCATAAGGAAGACATGGAGCGCAGTCCGGGAAAGGCTGGATGAGAAGAGTCGGGCCCCCTATGTCTGGGCGCCGCCCTCTTCGGAGGAGCTGGAGCGGCAGAGGGCCCGGTGGGAGCAGGAGGGCCTTTCGGTGAGCTTCAGCATCGTCGTCCCCGCCTACCGCACCCGGAGGGAATATCTTATACGAATGCTGGAGTCGGTGGGGCGGCAGACCTATCCCCGGTGGGAGCTGATACTGGCAGATGCCACGGAGGACCGGAGCGTGGAGCAGGCGGCAGGAGAGGTGCCCGATCCCCGCATCCGCTATGTGCGGCTGGAGGAGAACCGGGGGATCGCCCACAACACCAACGAGGCCCTTAAGCTTGTCTCCGGCGACTATGTGGGACTCCTGGACCATGACGACGTGCTGACGGAGGATGCGCTGTACGAGACGGCGGCCCGGATCCTGCAGAAGACACGGCAGGGGGCCCGGCCCGGCATGCTCTATTCCGACGAGGACAAGTGCGATCAGGACGAAAAGTGTTTCTTTGAGCCGAATCTGAAGGAGGACTTCAATCTGGACCTGCTGCTGAGCAATAATTATATCTGCCATTTTCTGGTGATGGAGCGGGAGCTGATCCAGTCGCTGGGCTTTCGCCCGGAGTATGACGGGGCGCAGGATTACGATCTGGTGCTGCGGGCGGCGGCCCGGCTGGCGGGAAGAAAGGGGGCCGTGGCCCATATCCCCAAGGTGCTCTATCACTGGAGGAGCCATGCCGCATCCACGGCGGAGAATCCCAAGAGCAAGCTCTATGCCTATGAGGCGGGGCGCAGGGCCCTGCAGGCTTTCGCAGACAGGGAGGGCTGGCAGGCCAGAGCGGAGGACACGGCCCATGTGGGCTTCTATCGGCTCAGATATGAGGGGGACATCTTTGCCCAAAGGCCGGATATAGGCGCAGTGGGAGGCAGGCTGATCCGAAAGGGCAGGGTGGCCGGGGGAAGGCTCACAGAGGACGGGAAAGCCCTTTACGCCGGGCTTCCCAAGGGCTACAGCGGCTACCTGCACCGGGCCGTGCTGCCTCAGGACGCCGCTGCGGCGGACGTCCGGAATATCCGGGTGCGGCAGGAGTGCCGGGAGCTGTTTGAAAGCGTAGTGGGAGTTCCCTATAAGACAGTGAAGGAAGGGGAGCGTTTTGATGCGTCCCTTCTGCCCGGAGACAGCGATCACTTGGAAATAAGCCTGCGGCTGGGCAGGGCGCTGAGAGACGCAGGTTACCGGATTCTGTACCTGCCGGAGGAGACTGCGGAGATGCTTTAGGGCGCTTCGCTGCTGCATCTCCAAAGAGCGAAAACGCAGGAAGCAGACAGGATGCGGCGGAAAACAGTCAGGAAGTAGCCAGAAAGCAGATGGAAGGCAGAAGAAAGCAGACAAGAAGCAGCCAGAAAGCAGATGGAAGACAGAAGGAAGCAGTCAGGAAACAGAAGCAGAAAATGATGACAGGAAGCTTGAAAGGAGCCTTTATGGAGCAGGTGACGGTGGTTATTCCCAATTATAACGGGATCAGATTCATCCGGGAATGTCTGGAGTCCCTGCTGCGCCAGAAGGAGGCTCCGGCTTACAAGATCCTGGTGGTGGACAACGGCTCTGAGGACGGCAGCCCGGAGCTGATCGAGGGGGAGTTCCCGCAGGTGGCCCTGATCAGGCTGGGAACCAACACGGGCTTCTGCCACGGGGTGAACGCAGGAATAGAGGTTGCAGACACGCCCTACGTACTTCTGCTGAACAACGACACGAAATCCCATGATCATCTGGTACGCGGCCTCTATGACGCCATAGAGGCCCGGCCGGATGCTTTTTCTGTCAGCGCAAGGATGCTGATGTGGGACAGGCCGGAGCTGGTGGACGATGCGGGAGACAGATACTGCGTCTTGGGATGGGCCTATTCCAGAGGGAAGGGGAGGCCGGCATCCCTATACGACAGACCCGCAGAGATTTTTTCCGCCTGCGGCGGCGCCGCTATCTATAGAAAAAGCGTGTTCGAGGAGATCGGCCTTTTCGACGAGGCCCATTTCGCCTATCTGGAGGACCTGGATGTGGGATACCGGGCCCGGATCCACGGCTACCGCAGCTTCTACGAGCCCTCGGCGCAGGTGGTCCATTATGGCAGCGCCTCCAGCGGTTCCCGTTACAATGAATGGAAGACGGAGCTGGCAGCTGCCAACAGCGTGTACGTCATCGCAAAGAACATGCCGCTCCTGCAGTGGATCTGGAACCTGCCCTTCCTGTTGGCGGGATTTACCGTCAAATTTCTGTTCTTCTGCAGAAAGGGCATGGGGCGCCTTTACTTGAAGGGGCTGTGGAAGGGACTGAAAAAATCTGTTTCAAAATCTGGAAAATCCAGGAAGGTCCGTTTTCAGGGCAGGCATCTTGGCAGCTATCTGGCCATTCAGTGCCAATTGTACGTCAACGCCGTGAGAATTCTTAAGAAATCTTAAGAAAAGGCTTCATAATTTCCTAAACAGTACCCTGTATAATAATGACATGGATTGATCGGGTGACGCTTATGATAAAGGATAATCAGAAGGTCTTCAACCGTTTGATGGTGATTGCAGACGCAGCCGTTACGGCCTCTTCCTTTATGTCTGCCTATTATTGCAAATTTTATGTCTTGAACGACGGGCCGGGGATCGGCGTCCTGCCGGCCAGTGATTACTTTGCCCTGCTGGGCTTCATTGTCCCGGTCTATGTGCTGATCTATTATGCCTGCAGCGTGTATGCGCCCAAGCGGACGGTTCGCAGGCGGTTCGAGATATATGGGATCATAAAGGCGAACACCATCGGAATCCTGACCCTGATCATCATATTGTACATGATCGTCAGGGAGATCAATTATTCCCGTTCTGTAATGGTGATTTTTTATGGCTTCAATGTGTTCCTGACCTCCTGCTTCCGGCTGGCCCTGCGCAAGGGGCTTCAGACCATCCGCAGGAAAGGATACAATCTGAAGCATATTCTGCTGGTAGGGTATTCCCGGGCGGCGGAGGAGTACATCGACAGACTTACGGACAATCCCCAGTGGGGCTATGAGGCCTATGGGATTCTGGACAACAACATCCCCGTGGGAACCGGCTATAAGGGGGTGCGGGTCCTGGGCAGCCTGACGAATCTGGAGAACATCCTGCCGGAGAACAGTCTGGACGAGATCGCCATCACGCTTCCCCTGCGGGACTATGACTGTCTGGGAGAGATCGTGTCCGCCTGCGAGAAGTCGGGGGTGCACACGAAATTTATACCAGACTACAACAGTCTTTTTCCCAGCCGGCCCTATACCGAGGATCTGATGGGGCTTCCGGTGGTCAATATCCGGTATGTGCCCCTGACAAATACCGGGAATATCATAATCAAGAGAATGATGGATATCGCAGGCTCCCTCGTTGGGATCATGCTTACCGCTCCCGTCATGCTGGCGGCGGCGGTGACGATCCGGCTGACCAGCCCGGGGCCGGTGATCTTCCGGCAGGAGAGGGTAGGGCTTCACGGGCGGATCTTCAAAATGTATAAGTTCCGCAGCATGGAGCTGCAGGCCCCGGGGGAGGAGAAGAAGGCCTGGACGGTGCGGGACGACCCTAGGGTCACGCCGGTGGGGCGGTTCCTGCGGCGCACCAGTCTGGACGAGCTTCCCCAGCTGTTCAACATCCTGAAGGGGGATATGAGCCTGGTGGGTCCCAGGCCGGAGCGGCCGCTCTTCGTGGAGAAGTTCCGGGAGGAGGTTCCCAGATACATGGTGAAGCATCAGGTGAGGCCGGGGCTCACGGGCTGGGCACAGGTCAACGGCCTGCGGGGGGATACTTCCATCAGGAAACGCATAGAGCATGATATCTACTACATCGAGAACTGGACGCTGGGGTTTGATTTCAAGATCATATTTATGACCTTTTTCACGGGGTTCATCAATAAAAATGCATACTGATAAGGAGAAGGTGTTATGGCTAAGAGCACAAATGTTAGAAAGCGTAAATCCGGCAAGGGAAAGTATATCCTCTTCGGGGTGGAGGTGGCCATCATAATAGTGATGGTGGTGGTGCTGTTCAAGGTGATGAACAGCGACGCCCTGGAGGGACCTAAAGTGCTGTATCTGGACAAGGATCAGGTGGCGGTTCCCTCTCAGGTGCAGGAGCAGACCGAGGAGGGCGGCACCATGCATGGCTACATGAACATAGCGCTGTTCGGCGTGGATGCCACAAAGGATAAGCAGCTGTTCGGCGGCAGCCGCAGCGACTGTATCATGATTGCAAATATCAATATGGACACGGGAGACATCAAGCTGGTCAGTGTATACCGGGATACCTATCTCAATGCAGGCACAGATGCCTATGGGAACCCTGATACCTATGCAAAGTGCAATTCCGCCTACAGCTGGGGCGGGGCGGAGCAGGCCGTGAGGATGCTGAACATGAGCCTTGACATGGACATCACGAACTTCGTGGCAGTGACCTATCGGGGGCTCAGCAAGGTCATTGACGGTCTGGGCGGCATCTATGTGGACGTGGACAGCGAGGAGCTGCTTCATATCAACAATTATCAGATCGGCGTGGCCGAGGTGCTGAAGACGGATTATATTCCCGTGAAGGAAACCGGCTATCAGCTGCTCAACGGCATTCAGGCGGCTGCCTACTGCCGGATCCGCCAGACCAAGGGAAACGACTTTACCCGTACTGCAAGACAGAGAGAGGTAATCAAGGCCATGGAGGCCAGGGCCAAGGAGCTGGATCTGGTGACTCTGACGAAGATATTCAACGACTGTATCGGGGATGTATATACTACAATTGACTCCGACGAGATCCTGAAGCTGCTGGGTAAAATCACAGATTATCGGATCGTGGACGAGACGGGCTTTCCCCAGATGGATATGCTGGCACCGGCGGAGATAGGTGCAAAGGGCAGCTGTGTCATACCTACCGATCTGGAGGCCAACGTGGTGTGGCTGCACCAGTATCTCTTCGGTGATGATGACTATGAAGTGACCGATACCGTCAAGGAATGCAGCGAGAAAATCAAGAAGGACACGGCGCCGTATATTGACAAAAAGTAGAACAGTGGAAGGACAAAAGAGTCTTTTGAAGATAGATGTGGTCATACCCGTATATAGGCCGGGAAAGGAGCTTTTTACTCTGCTGGACAGGCTGGAGGCACAGTCTGTGCCGGTCCATAGGATCATCCTCATGAATACGGAGGAGAAATATTTCCGGGAGCTGGTGCAGGACAGGGCGGATTTTCAGGAGAAGTATCCCAATGTGGAGGTACATCATCTCAGGAAGGAAGAATTCGACCATGGGGGCACCAGACGCAGAGGGGTGGAGTATTCTCAGGCAGAGGTGTTTCTGTGCATGACGCAGGACGCCCTGCCGGTGGACGCCTTTCTGGTGGAACGTCTGGCAGGGAGCCTGTCGGAGGACACGGCGGCAGCGTATGCCAGACAGCTTCCGGGCCCGGACTGCTCGGAGCTGGAGCGGGCTTCCCGGAGCTTTAATTATCCGGCACAGTCCAGAAGGAAGACGGCAGGCGATCTGGAGAGTCTGGGGATCAAGACGTTTTTCTGTTCAAACGTGTGCGCCGCCTACCGCAGGGACTTGTATGAAAAGCTGGGCGGATTTCAGGAACGTGCCATATTCAACGAGGACATGATCTATGCGGCGGGTGCAGTGAAGGCAGGATATGCCGTGTTCTATGCGGCGGAGGCCCGGGTGATCCATTCCCACAGCTATACCAACCGGATGCAGCTGCGCAGGAACTTCGACCTGGGCGTATCTCAGGCCGACCATCCGGAGGTCTTTGGAACCGTGGCCTCCGAGAAGGAAGGGAAAAGGCTGGTGGCAGAGACATGGAGGTATCTGCGGCAGCAGGGGAGGCTGCGCCGTTTTCCGGGCTTCTGTGTGCAGTGCGGCTTTAAGTATGCAGGCTATCTGCTGGGGAAGCACTACCGCAGACTGCCGAAGAGCCTGATCTTAAAAATTACCACAAATAAAGAATATTGGAATTCTTTTTTCACAATCACTTCATGAAGTCAACACAATTCTGACACAATTTGCCTCTATACTTAAAAACATCAAGAGAAGCGAAGGAACGGGTTCCTGCGTATTTTCAGAAAGAGAGGTAATTGATATGTACGAGAATGAAATCTATTCCAATTCCGATACAGAAAGGTATGCGACCTACCAGACCGGCGCTGCTTCCGGAACCGGTACCGATGCCGGGGGAGCCGGAGATAAGAAGGACGGCAGGAAAAAGAAGAAGGGAGGCTTCCGGAAGGTACTGTTCAGCGCAGGGCTGGGACTGATGTTCGGACTGTTCGCAGGGGCAGGCTTCTACGGCGTGAAGCTGGGGACGGAATATTTCGTCCAGAAGGAGGAGGCGGAGAATGCAGGCGCCGGTCCCGCTGGGATCGATCCCGCGGACATCGTGAATGCCTTCGCTCCGGGCTCCTCCAATGTGAGCCAAGTGACGCTGGGCAGAGATGATGTAGCGGATGTGATAAATGAGGTGATGCCTGCCATGGTGTCCATCGTGAACAGCTATACGGAAGAGATCTCCACCTTCTGGGGCCAGTATACCAGACAGGGAGCGGGAGCCGGATCCGGCGTCATCATAGGACAGAATGAGCAGGAGCTGCTCATCGTCACCAACAACCATGTGGTGGACGGCACGGACAGGCTGGAGATCACCTTCATCGACGGCTCCACTGCGGAGGCGCTTGTGAAGGGTAAGGATGCGGAGATGGATCTGGCGGTGGTGGCCGTGCCGCTGGAGAGCCTTACGGAGGAGACCCGGAATTCCATCACTGTGGCCACGCTGGGGGAGAGCGATGACCTGAAGTTGGGAACCTATGTCTTTGCAATCGGAAACGCTCTCGGGTACGGGCAGGCTGTCAGCGACGGCATGATCAGCGCCATGGATCGGGAGATCAAGATGGAGGACGGCTCCACCGGCACCTTCCTGCAGACCACGGCAGCCATCAATGCCGGCAATTCCGGCGGCGCACTGTTCACCCTTGACGGAAAGGTCATCGGTATCAACACCGGCAAGATCAAGGATACGGGGGTAGAAGGCATGGCCTTCGCCATTCCCATCAGCAGCGCCAGCCCCATCATCTCCGAGCTGATGGAGCGCAAGATCAGGACAGAAAAGGTAGAGGCGGAGGAGCAGGGCTATATGGGCGTCAGTCTCCAGAATGTCTCAAAGGAGGTCAACCAGCTTTACGGGATCCCGCAGGGGGCTTATGTGTACAGCATAGAGGAGAATTCTGCGGCCCATCAGGCGGGGATGCAGGTGGGCGATGTGATCGTGAAGCTTGACGGCGGCCATATCTCCTCCCGGGAGGACGTGATCAACGATATGCAGTATTACAAGGCCGGAGACACTATATCCGTCATGGTGAAGCGTGTGGCCAACGGCAGCTACGAGAGCGTGGAGCTGGAGATCACGCTGGGGAACAGACCTCAGGAGGAGTGAGGAACGTTTTTCAGGAACGAAAGCAGGGTTTTAGGAACAGAAACCACAGCCCTTGACCGGGGCGGGAGCATTCGTCTATGGACGCCTTTAAGGCGGCCAAGAGAGCGCTTCCGCCCCGGGCGTTTTTTCGGTCCGCCCTAGGAGCGGCGGAAACGTGGGAAAATCATTTCAGACGCTGAAAAAATCAGGCAGAAAATGCACAAATCCTCTTGAATTGTGCGGAAAAATATGCTAATATAATTATTTGTGATGAATCAAATTCCTTGCTCGCACGGATATGTGCGGGCCAGAGACCAAAAGGAGGTAACAAGCATGAACAAGTATGAATTAGCCGTAGTTGTGTCCGCTAAGATCGAAGATGAAGAGAGAGCTGCTGTCATCGATAAGTGCAAGGCTCTGATCGAGAGATTCAACGGCGTCATCACAGAAGTGGACGATTGGGGCAAGAAAAGGCTGGCTTACGAGATTCAGAAGATGAAAGAGGCTTACTGTGAGAATGATGGGGTGAATATGACAGACCCGACAGGGCATTGGGGAA
>CANOFQ010000059.1 GCA_947565325.1 uncultured bacterium | reverse complement strand
AGATGCCGTGAGGAAATTCCAAAGCATCTTCGATTTGGCCACGGACGGCATTGTCGGAAAAAGTACCTGGTACAAACTTTCAAGTCTGTATGCCGCTGTAACCAGACTGGCGGAATTGGACAGCGAGGGCACGACGCTTGGCATAGGAACCGTTCCCCCGTCTGTTGTCCTCAGACAGGGACAAAGAGGCCAGGACGTTATCACTCTGCAGTATCTTTTGAATGTAATCTCCGAATATTTCCACGTGATCATGGATGTGCTCCGGAAACTCCAGATCAACCGATTCATACGACTGTATTATATAGTCTTTGTTCTCATAGAAAAGCTTCATACGGTATGCACCTTTTTAAGTCAGACAACTTTTGGCCAACAATACCTTTCATTTGGCAATCATTATAGTACGGCAGATGCTATACTGTAAATACCAGAAACAAGATTTTATCCCTGTCTGCATCTTTTGCGTCTTCTAAAAAAGGATACGGACTCTGGGAAGAAAGCGAGGTATGCCAGATGAACGGAGAAAAGAAGGTATTGATTTTTCAGGGCGGCTGGGAAGGCCACGAGCCCGGACCGGTAGCTGCCAGATTTGCCAGAATCATGGAAGGGCAGGGCTATTCCTGCGAAGTCCATTCGGACCAGGAAGTCCTGCTGGATCAGGCCCATGTCATGGAGATGAGCCTGATCGTTCCCTGCTGGACCATGGGCAGCATCGATCCGAGGGCCAGAGAAAACATTGCGGCGGCAGTCGCCGCAGGCTGCGGGCTGGCAGGCTGTCACGGCGGCATGTGCGACGCCTTCCGGGAGGACACGGAATGGCAGTTTATGACCGGAGGCCAGTGGGTCAGCCATCCGGGCGGAGACGGTGTCCGCTATCAGGTGAACATCCGGCACGGCTCCAGCCCCATCGTGGAGGGCCTTGAGGATTTTGAGGTGTGCAGCGAACAGTACTACATGCATATAGATCCGGCAGTGGAAGTATTGGCCACCACCCGTTTCCCGATCGTACCCTATTACCATACCACGAACAAGCCGGTGGACATGCCGGTGGCATGGACCAAGTTCTGGGGAAAAGGCAGGGTGTTCTACTGCTCTCTGGGACACCATGACAATGTGTTCGAAAAATTCCCTCAGGCCCAGACGCTGATGGAGCGTGGCATGCTCTGGGCCGCTTCGGGAAAACAGTGCGCTAAAGAGCACAGCCCGGCAGCGGAACACTCCGAGGGCTGATCCTATCAGAAGGCCCTAGGGGCCGGCTTGCCAGAACGCCCTGAGGGCTGGTCTTGCCACAACACCTCCAAGGGCCGGCTTTGTCAGAGCGCCCTGAGCGGGCGGGAAAGGAGCATTTATGGAAAAAGTAAAAATCGGCATATTGGGTCTGGGGGCTATCAGCGGCATTTACCTCAAAAACCTGACAGAACTGTTCCGTGAAGTGGAAATCGCAGGAATCTATGACCTGATCCCGGAAAAAGTCGCAGCCGCCCGGTCTGAGTATAACATCCCAAAGGGTTACTCCTCTATGAAAGAGATGCTGGAGGATCCCGGAATCGAAATCATCCTGAACCTCACGAGGCCCTGCGAACACTATGATACCACCAGGGCGGCCCTGCTTGCAGGCAAGCATGTCTACAGCGAAAAGCCCCTTGCAGCCACCTATGAAGAGGGGCGGGAGCTGATGCTGCTGGCGCAGGATCACAACCTCCTGCTGGGCGGTGCGCCGGACACCTTTCTGGGCGCCGGCATCCAGACCTGCCGCAAGCTGATAGACAGCGGGTTCATCGGGGATCCCATCGGCGCTTCCGCCAGAATGATCTGCCACGGACATGAAAGCTGGCATCCGGCGCCGGAATTTTATTATCAGCACGGCGGCGGTCCCATGATGGATATGGGGCCCTACTACCTGACCGCACTGGTGAACCTTCTGGGCAGGGCGGATTCCGTCGTGGGCATGGTCTCCAAGGGCTTCGACACCCGGACCATCACCAGCGCTCCCCTGTACGGCAAGACCGTAAAGGTGGAGGTTCCCACCCATGTGAACGGCATCCTGCACTTTGAAAACGGCGCTGTAGCTACCATCACCACCACCTTCGACGTTTATTATGATTCCTCCGCCAGTCTGGAGATCTACGGCACGAAGGGGACGCTCCGGGTGCCGGATCCCAACGGCTTCGGCGGACCCGTCATGCTCCTGCGCCCCGAGGACGGCTCCTTCCGGGAGATCCCGCTGGTCTTTGAATACAAAGACAACAGCCGGGGATTAGGTCTGGCGGACATGGCAAAGGCCCTCCGGGAAGGCCGGGACACACGGGCGGACGGCCAGCAGACTCTCCATGTGCTGGAGATCATGACCGCCTTTGAAAAGAGCAGCGGCGAGGGGAGGCTTCTCGCTCTGGAAACTGCCTATGACCGAAAAGCAGCAATGTCCGGGGACAAAATCCGGGGAATCCTATAAAAATTCACATTCTGAAACCGGCGGCAAGCCCCTGAGCTTCCTCACCGAAAACAAGATCAGCCAGATATATTACGCCTCCCGCCCCAAAAAGGCAGGAGGCTGCCCTCCATCTCCGATTCTGTAGAATTTGATTTCAAAGAACATTTATGAAAGGCAGTGCTGAACTCTGTACACTTGGCCGTTTCCGCTGACCTGCAAGTGAAAAGACCATCGAGTTAAACGATCGACCTTGACGCACATAGGATCGATCGTTTTTAATATGTTTTGACTTCCGCATAACATCTCTCCGTCCTGCACATATTGATATCGGTACGAGGATTTCCCTGCAAAAAAACGATGAAAAAAATTTTTTAAAAAATTAGCACTCACCTATTGACAGTGCTAACAATGCGTGTTATAGTACGTATAGAACAAGGGAACAGAGAACAAAGACCCACGAGGAAGCAGAACAAACCTAAAGGGGCGTAAGATTCTCCGCACCGGCGTTCTAAAAAAGCAAAGTCGTCATCACCCATGGCGGCGCATGACAACACAAAACAATCTTTATTATAGAAAGGAGATATGACTTATGATGTTACCTAGCATTTTCGGAGACAGCTTGTTTGACAATTTTATGGAGGATTTCTCGTTCCCTTCCTTCAAGGATGTGGATAAGGCCCTGTATGGAAAGAACGCAGGCCACCTGATGAAGACTGATGTGAAGGAGACCGACACTGGCTATGTGGTTGACATCGACCTGCCCGGCTTCAAGAAGGACGAGATCCAGATGCATCTGGACAAGGGGTATCTGGTGGTAAGCGCAGCGAAGGGTCTGGACAAGGACGAGAAAGACGAGGAGGGCAAGTATGTGAGGCGGGAGCGCTACGCCGGAAGCATGAGCCGCAGCTTCTATGTGGGCGATGCCATCACGGAGGAGGACATCCATCCGAGATATGAGAACGGCATCCTGACCTTCAGCCTTCCGAAAAAGGAGCGGCAGGCAGTGGAGCAGAGGCGGCACATCTCCATTGAGGGATAACGGAAGACTCTCGGCGGACAAGGCAAAAGCAGAGCGGGAGCGGCACAGCATACGGCCGGAGGCACATGTCTCCGGCTGTATGTAAGTGGAAAACGCAGAATCCCACAGGGATTCTGACAAGGCGTGCCAGTACTGTGCCGGCCAGAATCCGGGGCCGGCACCGGAACAAGAGGAGCACAAGTGCGAGGGAATCAGGATAGGAGGGAATCGACATGGGTGCGAAAAGAGACTATTATGAAGTCCTCGGCGTAAGCCGCAGCGCCGATGACAACGCTATCAAAAAGGCTTATCGAAAGCTGGCAAAAAAATACCATCCCGATACCAATGCCGGCAACGCCGCTGCGGAAGAGCATTTCAAGGAAGTGACGGAAGCCTACAACGTACTCAGTGACTCCGAAAAAAGAAAGCTCTACGACCGGTTCGGTCATGCCGCCTTCGACCCCGGTGCCGCAGGGAGCGGCGCAGCCTATGGGCAGGGCGGCCCGGAAGGCAGCCGTGCCTACAGATATACGGACCCTGAGGGCAGGTATCAGGAATTTCATTTCGAGGGCGGCGACATGGACGAGTTTCTGAAGAATCTCTTCCGGGGCGGATTCGACGGCTTCTCCGATCAGAAATCCGATGGTTCTTCTGAAGGCAATTCCCGGAAAAAGTACCACGGCAGAGGTTTCGGAGGCCGTTCACATAACGGTTTTTCGGAAGATGGCTTCGGCGGTGGCTTTGACGAAGCCTTCCGGAACGGCTATGGGCAGGGCGGTTTCGACCACGGCGGCCAAGACCTCCATGCAGAGCTGAACATCAGCTTTGAAGAGGCCGTGAACGGCTGCGACAAGGTCATCAGCCTGAAGGCCCCCGACGATCCTTCCGGCAAAACGCAGTCCCTGAAGGTCCATATCCCAGCCGGAATCGACAGCGGAATGAGCGTCCGGCTCCGGGGAAAGGGACTCTCCGGCGGCAGCGGCGCACCGGGGGATCTGCTGCTGAAGGTAAACGTGGGAACAAAGCCCGGCTTCCAGCGGCAGGGCATGGACGTGTACACCACGGCCAGCATCCCCTTCACTACGGCTGTGTTCGGCGGCGAGACCACGGTTGAGACCTTATACGGAAGGGTTCTGTGCAAAATCGCAGAGGGCACCCAGTCCGGCACGAGGATCCGGCTGAAGGGAAAGGGCATCGTCTCCATGAAGGATGCCGCAATCCACGGCGATCAATACGTGACCATACAGATTCAGGTTCCCACGAATTTAAGCGGGGACGCAAAGCAGAAGCTGAGAGAATACGAAAAAGCCTGCGCCCCCAGAAAAAGAGGCGCTGCATAAAAATATCAAAAAGGCCCTGCGGAGCAGACGGATTCCCGCAGCATCATGCGGAAACCCTCTCCCTCCACAGGGCTTTTTTCTGTCAAGACAAAACCGCCACTAATGGATCCTATGCAAATACATGCGGGACAGCTTTGCTACAACACTTCCTCCTGCCTCGGCGGCTCCCAAAAGGACATCCCATGCGCTGACCACCACATGCGCTGCCGAGGTATGGGATTACCCCCGGAACCGGTCAAAGCAGGCGTATAGCTCCTGTATTCTGGGCCTTGCCAGACCGCAGGGAACAAAGGATCCGCAGAAGGGCTTCCACCCCTCCCTGTCCCACGCCTGCGCAATGGCCTGCACCACCTGACGGACGGTCTTCCTGCCGTCCATCACCTCCTCCAGCCCGTAGCGCATCAGATGTGCCAGCGCCGTCACCTGCTCGGAATCGATGAGCTGCTCCAGATACCGCACGTTGACCTCCTCCCTGTCCAGCGAAAAGGACTCCAGACCGAAGGATTTGGTCTTCATATGCTCGTGGCGGCTGTCGCCGTCCCCTCTTCCGCCCCGGCCGCCTCCATGCCGCCCCGGCCGGAAGGCGGGCAGCGTCCTTGCGAACTCCGGCACGGCAAAGCCGGGAGCCTGCGTCCTAGGCTCCGGATGACCGGCGCACAGCTCCTTCACCCGGTCGGTGATATCCACCGGGCGGTAGCAGTCCATCATCAAGATATGATCTGCGATGTAGAAGAAGGCCCCCGAGCTGCCTGCCACCAGAATGGTGGAAATCCCGGCCTTTCCGTAGAGATCCACCGCCCGCTCCAGAAACGGCGTGATAGGTTCCTTGTCCCGGCTGATGACCTGCTGCATGAACTCGTCCCGAACCATGAAATTGGTGGCAGAGGTGTCCTCGTCGATCAGAAACAGTCTTGTGCCTGCCTCGATCCCCTCTATGACTCCCGCCGCCTGAGAGGTGCTGCCGCTGGCGTCCTCTGTGGTGAACGCCTTTGTGTCCTTCTTATTGGGCAAATCGTTAATAAACAATGAAATGTCCACATTGCGGATGGAGCGTCCGTCCTCCGCCCGAAGCTTCAGCGCCGTGTCCTCGGTCAGCACGAATTCCCGTCCGTCCCCTGCGATATGGTTGTAGACTCCCGTCTGTATGGCCTCCAGCAGAGTGGACTTCCCGTGATAGCCTCCCCCCACGATCAAGGTGATTCCCTCGGGGATGGCCATGCCGCTGATCTCTCCCTTATGGGGCAGGCGGAACGTCCTTTCCATTGTCTTCGGTGACGTAAAGAGGACGCTGTCCGCAAGAGGCAGGTCGGATATCCCGCTCTTTCTGGGCAGCACGGAGCCGTTTGCCACGAAGGCCACCAGCTTTTCCTCCTTCAGAATCCGGCGCAGGGCCTCCTGATCCTCCGCCAGGAAAAAGGTACTCTCCACCTTTTTGGCATCCAGCCGCACATAGAACAGGCTGTTTTCCACACAGCGGGGCAGGAAGTCAAACAGAATCTTGTCCAGCTCTCCTGCATTGATGGTGCGGCCGAAGGCAGGGAAGCCCACATGGAAGCGCACCTCCACCCCGTCCTTCCCGATATGGCACGCGCTGCGCTCCAGAACCGCCTGACCGCAGCGGCTGATGGAGAGCAGGCCGCTCTTCCCCGAGCCCTTTGCCTTGAAATTGTACTGCTCGAACTGCTTCGCCACCTGCCTTACAAGGAAATCCTCAAGAGCGATTCTTGTGTGCGCCTCCTTATAATAGGCGGCAGGGAACTTCGCCAGCGAATGGGGCACCTCCACATGGAGGCTGGAGGGCGATGCGAAGGGATCCCCCTGCACATGGTCTATGACCAGCGTATAGCGGTCGAACTTCCATGCCCCCGCCAGAGACTTGTAGGCCGGATAGCCCTTATGGTCTATGGAACGCAGCAGCGTCCTTAATTCGTTTTGAGTCTTCATTTTGTTTCGGTCCTTTCTTAAATATGCTTCTGTCCTATCTTTTGCACTATTTCTCTGCCTTTTCTATATGCCCTGCTTCTCCGAATCCTGACTGCCCCTGATATCTGAGCCATCTTGCCGGATGCCTCCACCCTTCTCTCATATCCGCACCCACACGCTCATCTCTCCCTCTCCCCGGTTGCTCCAAGCGTAATAGGGAATAAATGTCAATGTAGTCTCCTTCTCCTCGGCAGGCCGGTATTCCTCATAAAGCCCTGCATGGGCAGCCGGAGCCTCCTGCCGCAGACCGGGAACCTTCAGAATGCGCATCTCATGTCCCAGCCGGGTGCTGACCTGCGTCAGGGCAGGCTGGGCAGAAAGCCGCTCTCTGTCTACCCTGAGCAGCCACAGTTCCTTCCCGTTGTCGGCCTCCTCCATACAGTAGCACACCGGCCCTCTGGCGAAAGCAACCTTCCCTATGTTCTCCCGCACCTTCCCGCTTGCGCTGAGGCAGCGGATCTCCATGGGAAAGTCCAGCCGGATCTCGTCGCCGTCCTGCCAGTCCCCCGTCAGATACAGATAGCCCTTCTCCAGCCGAAGCTCCATGGAAGCCGGATCCGGCCCTTCTCCCACGGAAACGAGCTCCATCTCCCTGTCCCGTCTTGCCATACTGCAGCTCACAAGAGCGGCGGCAGCCCCGACCCTCTCCCGTCTGCAGACCTCCTGCTCCTGCCCTGCAGGCTCTCGGATCTCCCCGGCAGCCTGCCCGTCAACGGACCCTATGCTCCTTCGCAGCACCTGCGCCTGAGCATTCCTGCACCATCCGGGAATGCGGAACGCAAAAGTCCCCTGACATGTGCCTTCCTCTATGTGAAGCGCCGCGCGCACGCCGCCCTCCCAAGGGAACCCGCTCTCCAGCCTCATATCCACGGCCCTGCCGTTCAGGCGCAGGCTCACATCGCTCCCCACATACAGATGGGTATAGAGCGTATCTTTGCTCTGGGTATAAGCATAGGAGCCCACGGAGCTGGCGATTCTGGCAATGTTGGGCGGACAGCAGGCACAGCCGAACCACTTCTGCCGTACCGGCTGCACATGGCGCTTGCGCTCGTCCCTCCTGCAGGCCTCCGGATCCACCTCCAGCGGATTCACATAGAAAAAGCTCTTTCCGTCCAGCGCCATGCCCGCCAGCACCGTGTTGTACAGCGCCTGCTCCAGCACGTCGCCATAATCGCTCCTCGCCTCGATCTGCAGCATCCTTCTGGCAAAAAAGGCCAGACCGATGGCGGCGCAGGTCTCCGAATAGGCCGTGTCATTGGGCAGGTCATAGGGATAGGAGAAGGCCTCCCCCACATGGGTGCCCCCGATGCCTCCCGTCACATAGAGCTTTTCCTTCACGATGCTGTCCCAGAGTCTCCTGCAGGCGGCATACATTTCCCTGTCCCCGGTCAGCCTCGCCGCATCCGCCATGCCGCTGTAGAGATACACTGCCCGCACCGCATGACCCACAGCCTCGTACTGCTGCCGAACCGGCAGGTGGGACTGGTGGTAATGGAAACGCTCTCCCTCTCCCGGCTCCCTATAAGGCCTGCCCTCGTAGGCTGCCCTCTCCTTCTCCTCCAGATCGAAATAATAAGGCCTGGTGCCTCTCTGGTCCAGAAAAAAGCAGGCAAGCTCCAGATACTTTTTCTCCCCCGTGGCCTCGTAGAGCCTGGCCAGAGCCATCTCTGCGATCTCATGGCCGGGATACCCCTTTTTCTTCCCCTCCTGGGGGCCAAACTGGCTGCAGATAAAGTCTGCGTACCGTTCCACGGCCTTCAGCAGCTTGTCCTTGCCCGTGGCCTGATAGTAGGCCACCGCACCCTCCGCCAGATGCCCGAAGCAGTACAGCTCGTGATGGTCCCGCAGATTGGTGAATATCCGGTCCATGCCGTTGATGATATAATAGGTGTCCAGATAGCCGTTCTCCGCCTGAGCGGCGCACACGGTATCGATGGCCCCGTCAGCCAGCCTCTCCAGCTCCGGATCGGGATGGTTGATCAGGGAATAGCCCACTGCCTCGATCCATTTGGCAAAATCACTGTCCTGAAACACGAAGCCATAAAACTTGTCCGGATCGGGATTCCCCGGATCCTCCGGCAGGGCCTGAAAGCCCCGGAAGGTATAGGACGGCGCCGCAAAAGCAGCCCCCTGCTCCCGTTTCTTGCGCATCATGCGTCCCGCCACCCGGAAATTCCGCATACAGTAGCTGGGCGCCGCCTCCGGCACTGCGTCGTTCAGTGCGTCCCACTGATAGGGAATCACCTCCCGCCGCACCAGCTCCTGCTCCCGGCCCCAGAAGCCGTCCGTAATCCTGACATTCTTCAGGTTCAAAGGGACACTGTACTTCTCCATGGACATATCTTCCTCCATGGACATATTTTCCTCCATGGACATGTCTTCCTCCATGGGCATATTTCCTTCCATTTCCATTTTTCCTCCATTCCCGTTCCGCCTGCCCTCCCGGGCAGTCACATTCCGTCACTTCCTAACATTATAGCCTTCCCAACGTTCATAGTCAACTTAAAAACGCCAAGCTTGCCCCCGCTCTGATTTCCTTATTTCTTTATTTCTGCCGGTCCGGGCGTGTCGCCCGTCGAAAGTCTGATTCCCGGCCCGTAACCCAGAAACAGCAGAGATTCGGAAAAGGCATCCCCGCATGCGAAAACAGCATAGGGCCGGAGGCGCTGCCGAAGGAGGTGCGCAGACGGTTCCGGAGCGACATGAGGATCGCAGTGGACTATCTTGCGGGGGAGAGTGGCTACGTGCCCACAAGCCAAAAGGCCCTGCAGGAACTGACGGGAGACGAAAGATATTTCCGAAAATTGCCACTGACTCCCTTGTCATTTTCTACATATAGTGTTATAATTCCAGTATCTTCTACAAAATATTGTGAAACACGGCCCAATACACGGCCTTCATGCAGTCTCGGCGCAGCCTGCGTCCGCACCCGCCATAGCAGCAGGGAGCAAGCCTGCCATAAGGGCGGCGGTCCGAAGTGGTTCTATAAGCGGGAATCACGGAAGAGATGTCCGCTGACACCGAGAGAGAGGCATATACATGAATCAATCTGACTTAAAGCGAAATTCATATATACCGCGGGGCTTTCTGTCAAAAAAGGGATATGTGCGCTGGTGGCATTCCTTCTCCGGCACACAGACCCAGACCGGCCAGACCCGCACTTTTTTTGTGGAGTTCTTTCTCATCAACCCCAAGCTGGGGGCAACCCAGCCCATTCTGGGCCAGCATCCCTATTTCAGGAGAAGGGGCATGCGTCCCTCCTACCTGATGGTGAAGGCAGGGGTCTTCCCTGACAGGGACGGACACGGCGGCAGGCAGCTTCATGCCTTCTACCCCATCTCCGCTCTGCGGGCCACGAAAAGCCCTCTGGTGATGCAGGTGAGAATGGGGGCAGAGACTGCCTGTCTCTACAGCGAAGACAAAATTTCCGGCATGGTGGAGGTGACTCCCGAGGAGGCCAGACACCGCTCTTTCATGACGCAGGCCGGCCGGATGGAGTGGGATCTGGAGATTCGCAAGGCCGTCTCCTGCCATACGGGCATCTTCGGAGGCAGATTTCTGCAGGCCCTGAACGCACTGGACAGCTACTGGCACGGGGAGGGCATCCGCAGCTTTTTCAAGGGAAACGTCACTCTGGACGGCGTCACCTACGAGGTCACGCCGGAGGCCAGCTACGGCTATGCGGACAAGCACTGGGGACGAAGCTTCAACAAGCCCTGGTTCCAGCTGGCCTGCGGAAGGCTGTCCAGCCAGCGCACGGGAAACGAGCTGCGCCACTCCGTTCTTGCCCTCAACGGCTACTGCCCAAGATTCCTCTGGCTGCCCCTACGGCGCAAGCTGATGCTTCAGGTGACATACATGGGAGAGGACTTTCAGTTCACCCGCTGCAGATGCGAGGTGAAGGAGAGCGGCAGACGGTTCATATGGCATATACTGGCCCAGAATAAAAATGCCGTGGCCAAGGTCTCCGTCAGCTGCACCAAGGAGGAAATGCTTTTTCTCCAGTACGAGGATCCCGAGGGCCATAAGCCCCAGCTCCCCTTATGGGCGGGAGCAGGGGGTCTGGGCACTCTGCAGCTCTATCACAGGGTTTCCGGGGGCAGGCAGCTGCTGGACACCTTAAAGCTGGGAGATGCCTTGTGCATCTACCAGCAGGAAGAAAACATAAAAGGTTAAAATTACCCCTGATAATGCACCGACTGCTTCCGGAACATCTGGGCGTATTCAGAGCTTCAGGGCTCGGGCACCCCTGCCGAAAACGGAGAACATCAGAATGATCACAGATATATCACTGAAAAATGTTTATAGCGTCCCCTGCCTATACAGTCCCTCTCAGGAAGGCCCCTTTTCCGTCGCCCGCCCCCTTACGGTAAGCGTCCCCGGCTCCAAGAGCATCACCAACAGGGCCCTTCTGCTGGCCACCTTGGCGGAAGGCGTCTCCACCCTCCGGGGCGTGCTGTTTTCCGATGATTCCAGACACTTTCTGGACTGTATCCAGAGGCTGGGCTTCGAGACCCATGTGGACGAAGGGAAACACACCGTCACAGTCAGGGGGCTGGGAGGAGAGCCGCCCCTGCAGGAGGCTGAGATCTACGTGGGCAGCGCCGGCACCGCTGCCCGGTTCCTGACCGCCTACCTGGGCGTTTCCCATGGCCGGTACCGGCTGGACGCTTCGGCCCAGATGCGCAGGCGGCCCATGGCCCCCCTGCTGGATGCCCTGAGGGAGCTGGGCTGTGAGATCCTTTATGACGGGAAAGGAGCCGAGGACGGAGAGTGCGCCGGAGGCGAGGAGAGATCCGATGGCGAGGAAGGGCATTTCCCCTTCACCCTTCAGGGTCACGGCTTCCGAAAAAACGAGATCACCGTCAACATCGACAGCAGCAGCCAGTTCCTCAGCGCCCTGCTCATCTCCTCCTGCCTGTGCGGCAGGGATTTCACCACCCGGATTGAGGGCCGCCACGGTATGGCCTATATCGAGATGACCCTGAAAATGATGGAGCAGTTCGGCGTGAGGGTTCGCCGGACAGAGCCCGGCGTCTTCCTCACCGGCGCCGGCCAGTCCTATGGGGCCCGGGACTATCTGGTAGAGCCTGACGTTTCGGCCGCCTGCTACTTCTATGCCATGAGTCCCCTTCTGAACATACCGGTGCTGGTGAACCATGTGCATTTTGATTCCCTGCAGGGAGACGTGGCCTTCCTGCGCCTTCTGGAGCAGATGGGCTGCACCTGCGGGGATACCCCGGAGGGCATCCTTGTATCGCCTCCCGCTGACCGCCGTATCCGGGGCGTTCAGGCGGATATGTCCGCCTGCTCCGATCAGGCCATCACGCTTGCGGCCATCGCCCCCTTCGGGGATGCCCCTACCACCATCTCCCACATTGGGCATATCCGCCTTCAGGAGAGCGACCGCCTCGCTGCCATGGCTGCAGAGCTGACCAGAATGGGCATCCGCTGCGAAGAAAAGAAGGATTCCATCACCATCTATCCCGGCAGCTCCCGGCCCGCCACGGTGGAGACCTACGAGGATCACCGCATGGCCATGGGCTTCTCTCTCATTGGCCTGCGGTGCCCCGGCATCCTGATCAGCAACCCCGGCTGCTGCCGCAAGACCTTTGAGGACTATTTCGACATTCTGGACGAGATTGCCAGCTCCTTTCGGCAGGGCTGAATCCTTTGCAAAGCTTATACCTGCCGCTTATGACAGCCCGGGCCGGCTGTCTCTTTCAATCACACAGCTGTGTGTTTTCTTTTCTGCGTCATAATTGATACCCACCAATACAATCTCGCCGCCATAGTCCTCCAGCACCGCCGGATAATCCTTCTCTTTTATCTGCCGGATGGCACCCCCTGACGACTTATTCCATTTCAGTTCAACCACCAGTGCCGGAAGCGTCGATCTGCGTTTGGGCAGGTACACCACATCCGCAATTCCCTTTCCTGACGGAAGCTCCTCCACCTTCAGGTACTCATCTATGGCTGCGATATATGCGAACTTCACCACATACCGCAGGGCCTGCTCATCATTATAGAAGGTGGGGGCATACTGAGTCTGACGCACCTTGTCTATGGCCTTCGCCACTGCCCCTGCATCCCCTGCCACGGTATCCTCCAGAAGCCTCTGGGAACAGCCAAGCAGCTCCGCCCACTTTCGGTTCACGTTCGAGTTCTTCAGGATCCTGCGAAACTCGATCCTTACCTCCTCGTTGGGGATATATGCCGTGCGATCCTCCTCACGCCATGCAAGGTACCCCAGATGTATCAGCAGCGTCAGTACATCGTCACGGCTCTTGAAGGTGTCAAAATCGTTCTCGAAAAGATCCGGATCCACCTCTGCCTCCTCCCCGGCGATCAGCCGGGAAATGGTCTCCTGCAGCCCCTGAAAATCCATGTTGACATAGGTCATCAGCGATTCCGCAGCTGAAGTCTTCTGCCAGTAGGAGCCGAACTTCCTCTTTTTCATGGCCAGCATCACCGAATAGGGATTGTAGATCGCCCCCACATTCGGAAAATCATATCCGTCGTACCATTCTTTCGCCTCCTCGAAGCTCATCCCGTAGCCTTCGCACAGCCTCTTTACCTCCTCTTCCGTAAAACCGGCGAACTCCGCAAATCCGTCCGGTTCCAGAATCGGATACTCTATAAAATCCGAGATCGCCGACTGAGAGCCGTCCTTCTTGATGGGCAGGATCCCTGTCATATAAGCCGCCGCCACCACCTTAGGCGTAAAATTACCGTTTTTGAACCAGCCCCTGAGCAGATTCAGATAGGCCGACTGAATCCTTGCATCGCCCTTTGCCTCCCGTATGAGAGCGTCCCACTCGTCGATGACAAACACGAATTCCCTGCCCGTCCCCTCCGCACAGCGGATCAGATCCTCCATGAGGCTGTCCCCGGCCGTCAGCTCAGGAAACAGATCTCTTAATTCCCTATGGACGGCCTCCACGATTCCCTGCGGCACATCCGCCATGGATTTCCCCTGCCTCTTTGCCTCGGAAATAAAGCTGGTGATATCCAGACTGATCACATGATACTGATTCAGATGCGTCAGGTACCCCTGAGAATGTGCGATTTTCTTGTCATCAAAAAGGGCACGGGAATCACAGGAGCAGTCGTAATAGGCGCACAGCATCTTTGCCGCATAGGATTTTCCGAAACGTCTGGGCCTGCTGACACAGGTCAACATCTCCATTGTCCCAATAGTCTTATTGAGCAGTGCGATCAGACCGGTCTTATC
>CANOFQ010000058.1 GCA_947565325.1 uncultured bacterium | reverse complement strand
TGATGGGCAGGGCCGTAAGCGACCCTCCGCCGTACTCCTCGTTCATCCTGGCCGCCCGCTCCAGCAGCCTGGAGTGCAGGTAAAACACGTCGCCGGGATATGCCTCACGGCCGGGGGGACGTCTCAGCAGCAAAGAGAGCGTGCGGTATGCCGTGGCATGCTTGCTCAGGTCATCATAAACCACAAGCACGTCCTCGCCGTTCTCCATCCACTCCTCGCCGATGGCGCAGCCCGAATAAGGTGCGATGTACTGCAGGGGGGCAAGGTCACTGGCAGTGGACACCACGACTGTGGTGTAGGCCATAGCACCGTACTCCTCCAGAGTCTTCACAATATTGGCGATGGTGGACGCCTTCTGGCCGATGGCAACGTAGATACATTTCACGTTCTGGCCCTTCTGGTTGATAATGGTATCGATGGCGATAGCCGTCTTTCCCGTCTGACGGTCGCCGATGATCAGCTCACGCTGACCTCTTCCGATGGGAATCATGGCATCGATGGCCTTGATGCCCGTCTGCAGGGGCGTGTCCACGCTCTTTCTGGTGATGACGCCGCTGGCCACTCTCTCGATCTTGCGGTATTTGGTGGTCTGGACTGGCCCCTTGCCGTCGATGGGCTGCCCCAGCGAATTGACCACACGGCCTATCATGGCATCGCCCACCGGAACCTCAACCACGCGGCCGGTGGTCTTCACCGTGTCGCCCTCGTTGATGTTTCTGGCGCTGCCCAATAACACCACGCCCACGTTATCCTCTTCCAGATTCAGAACCATGCCGTACACTTCCCCGGGGAACTCCAGCAGCTCGCCCTGCATGGCCTTTTCCAGTCCATGTACCCGGGCGATGCCGTCCGCGACCTGAATCACCGTACCCACATCGGAAACGTTCAGGGTGGACGCATACCTTTTGATCTGATCCTTGATAACTGAACTTATTTCTTCTGGTCTCAAATTCATGGATCTATGCACCTTTCTTCCAGCCGGTCATCCCAGCTGAATTTGTAATAATTGTTTCGTGAGGCCGTCCAGCTTGGTGCGGATGCTGCTGTCCACCACTCTGTCGCCCACCCGGATGATCATTCCGCCGATAATGGAGGGGTCCACCTCATAGTGCAGCTCCATGCTCCTGTATCCGGCGGTCTCCAAAAGCCTTCCCTCCACCGCTGCCTTTCTGGCGGCGTCAAGAGGTGCGGCGGTGGTCACGTAACCCACGCCGATCCTTTGCTGCTCCATCACCCTCTGGGTGAAATATGTGAAAATGGCAGGCAGATCCCCGTATCTCTCCTTGGACACCACTACCTCCAAAAGGCCTGCCAGTTCGTCGCTGACATGCCCTTTAAATATGTTCTCCACAATCTGCAGCTTCTCCTGCTTCGGAATTCCCGGATGCTTCATCAGACCGTCAAACTGCGGATTCTGCTCCAATATCTCATTGATACAGCGAATCTCCTCCATCAATTCCACAGCCTTGCCTTCACCTGATTCCATGGCTGCTCCATACAAGGCCTCCCCGTATGTCTTGGAAACTAATTTAGCCATGTCTTGTCACCTATCTCCTTTAAGGTTTCGTCGATCAGCTGATTCTGGAGGTTTTCGTCCACGGATGCGGCCACTACCTTGCCGGCCATGAGAGCCGCCACGGAGATGATCTCCTTCTTCACGTCATCGGACATCTTCTGCTTCTCAAGTTCTGCCTCCACCCGGCTCCTGTCCACGATGCGGGCCGCCTCTTCCTTGGCCTGGGCGATGATCTGGTTCTCGTTGCCCAGAGCCTTCCTGCGGGCCTCGCTCAAGATCCCCTCGGCCTCCTTGTCAATGTCCTTCAGCTTCACCTCGTACTCTTCCCTGAGCCTCTGGGCATTCTCCATGTCCTGCTTCGCAGTCTCCAGCTCGCTTCGGATCTTTTCCCTGCGGCCTTCCAGCATCTTCCGTGCCGGATTAAACAGAAAATAGCTCATGATCAGGAAAAGGACAAAGATGGCAATCATCATCAGGACGCTGTCCGCCAGCAGCTGCCAGTCCAGGTCAAACAGTCGGGACATGGACTGGCCCTCTGTCAAAAGTATCATTCTTTGCCTCCTTTCTGCCTTTTTTCAAAATGCATTGTGATGCTTCCTGTTTTCTCAAGGCAGAAGGGGTTTTACGAACATCAGCAGAATGGCTACCAGCAGTCCGTACAGACCGGTGGTCTCAGCCACGGCCTGGCCCAGGAGCATGGTCTGCATGACCTTGGGCTGTGCGCCGGGGTTACGTCCTACTGCTGCCGCTGCATGACCTGCTGCGATACCCTGTCCTACGCCGGGTCCGATACCGGCAATTACTGCCAGACCTGCGCCGATTGCGGAACATCCTAAAATAAAGTTCTCATTGAAATCCATTCTTTTTTCCTCCTACTTTAAAGTAAATATAGATTTTTAATTGATTTTTAGTTTTTAACAAATTTCTGACTGAGACAAATTTAAAGAAGCCACTGCCTTTTCCAGACTTCCGGAGTCTGGTCTAACGTCTGGTGCCATCACCGATCTCGTTTGAAATGTATGTCATGGTCAGCATACAGAATACATACGTCTGAATTGCTCCTGAGAACAAATCAAAGTATACATGAAGCGCCGCAGGCCAGGCCGTGGCGAACCATCCCAGCAATCCGTACAGCAATGCCATCATAGCCGTTCCCGACAAGACGTTCGCAAACAGACGCAGCGATAAGGAAATCGGCACTGCCACAGCGCTGACGATGTTGATCGGCATCCAGATCGGCAGCCACGGGGGCAGGGGCGAACACAGATCCGTCCAGACTGTCAGGGGCTTCTGGTATTTCCACTTATTAAAGTGGATCATGGAGAACGTTATGATCGCCAGCGGCAGCGTGACGCCGTAATCCGCCGTAGGCGGCCGCAGTCCCAGCAGGCCCGATATATTGCTGATCAGGATAAAGATGAACAATGTCCCGATATAGTTCTGAAATCTGGGGGCCGCCTGGCCCATGGTTCCCTCTACCATGCCGCCCAGCTTTTCCACGATCATCTCCACCACGTTCTGGAAGCCGCCCGGAACCTCGGACGCCTTCGCCATGCATCTGTTCGCCGCAATGGCAAATGCGGTCAGCAGAAGCATCACGATCAGAATGCTGATGTGCGTGGTCGTGATCCACACCGGATGGCCGAAGAAGGAATACTGAAACACCCCATGGACGTTAAAATCCACAGCGCTGCCGGATAGCAAGATTCCATGTCCCATACTCTCACCTCCTCTTCTCGATATTTTTATGCTGACTATTCAGCAGGGATTTCTCCCTGACATGTGGCAGGCTCCTCCGGCATGGGCTCCGGTTCCGGATCCGTCTCTCCGAACAGCCTGTTGCACAATTTATGAGTAATCGGCTGGATATAAGCCGTTACCTTCAGACTCATGTAGCCGAGAAAAAACACCAGCGGATTCAGCTTCTTCGTCATGGAAATCACCACCAAAACAGCCGCTACCACTGCGTAGCGGAAAAGGTATCCTCTGGTGACGATCCCCGACGCATCCTTGCCGCAGTAAAGCGCTCTGTCCAGCGTCCGGCACATATGTATGCTGCCGGCCAGAGCAAAGGCGACTCCGAACCAGAGGCTTATGGCATAATATCCTTGTTCCTTCACAAAAAATGCTCCTATCAGCTGACAGAGCAGCCCGAAGAATACCATGCCCAGATGCATCTCCAGAAGCGTCCTATTCATTTTTCTCAGTCTGTCCGTCACTCTTCGCATCGCCGCTTCCCTGCCCCTCCTCCCTGCACATCCTTTTAGCCATGCGGTATATGTTCTGTCCTCCCGCAACGGCTCCCACCGCAAACAGGACCACGGTCAGGAAAGAGGTCCCCAGCTTCCTGTCAAGCCAGATTCCCAGTGCGGACATCATGCAGATCGGCACGATCATGTTCAGCCCGAACTGCATGATCATCGCCAGAGACTGGTATACGATTCTGTCATCGCCCTTCTGCTTTTTCACTGCCGCACCTGCCATTTTGAACGCTGCTGTAATTTCGTCTCGTTACATTATAACCATTCTGCGCCAAATTGTCTAGGGCATTCTAAACATTTTATATCAAGTCATTCGGCATCAAGACAAGTCATTTTGTATTAAGACAAGTTATTTTGTATTAAGGCAAGCCATTTTGTATTAGGACAAGCCATTTTATATTAGGACAAATTATTTTGTATTAAGACAAATTATTTTGTATTAAGATCGGCATTGACTAACCTTGCCCCAGGCTGTATGATGAAGATGCCGCAAGGCAATACACTGGCCACGATCAGGCCCAAGGGGGAACGCCGCCATGCAAATCACGAAGCTATACCGAAAAAGGATCCTTCCTGCGGAGTGCATTCTTCTAAAAGATGACATCATCGTACAGCAGAACGAGGATATCCTGATCACGAAATGGAATACCCTGAATCCCAAGACCAGCTTTTCTCACGGCTGCTCTTGTTACCTTCTCAAGGAAGGGATCAAGGTGAGCAAGATGTACCGCAGCGACGGCACACTGCTACACTGGTACTGCGACATAGTCAGCTATTCCCCGGGGGCGGAGGAAGGCTCCCTGATTGTCACGGATCTGTTAGCGGACGTGATCATCGACGAAGACGGCGCCGCAAAGGTGGTAGATCTGGACGAGCTGGCGGAAGCCCTTGAGCGGAGCCTGATCACAAAAGAACAGACGGCCGCCTGCCTCCGCAGCCTGAACCATCTGCTCTCCATGATTTATCGCGATAAATTCGACCGGCTGCAGGCAAATCTGGACAGCCTGGGTCTGTGACCCGCCCTGCGGCCCTGTCGGCCGCCGCTCTTAACAGACCGAAAGGCCCCCGGGCCCTCTCCGTCGCTTCTGCTGCGGCGAAACCGGGCTTGTGTGCTTAAGACGCCTCAGTAAAACACATGGCCGCCGATGTTGATGCCCGTAAGTCCCTCTATGGGAGTCCTGAAAAAGACACAGCTTCCGATGTTATTGATGCCGGACATAGCCTCGTCAGCCGCCTGATAGCATCTGTCGGTTGCCAGATCCGATGACAGAGCCAGAGCCAGCCGCCCGCTGGCCACCGGTGAAAACTGTTTGTTCTGATAGATGACCCCCACAACGGAATCGGGGAATTTGGAGCTCAGCACCCTGTTGATCACCACGCTGGCCACCGCCAGCTGTCCCTCGTAGGGCTCACCGCCCGCCTCGCAGTAGATCAGGTTCGCCAGAAGATGCCTGTCCCCCTCCGCAAAGGTGACTTCCGAGATATCCCGCCAGACACCGTTGGCTGCAGCCTGAGACAGTGCGATCTCCTCCGCAAGCTTCTTCCTCAGATACTCCAGATCCTCCTCCTTCTGTTTGATCTGAGCCTCGTAATCCAGTGCCTTCTGTTCCTCACTGGATATCTGGCTCGCATATTTCGCAATGGATTCGGAGGTCCGACCGATAAGGCCGCTCACCTTGTTCCTTTCTTCCTCTGCCTGCGTCTGCAGGTTCTCCAGTTCTGTCCTTTCTGCCTGAAGTCTGGCCTCCTGTTCCTCGATCAGGATCCGGTTCTCCTTGTACTCCTGAAGCATCCTCTGCTCATAGGCCACTACCCTCTCGATATTGTCGGCCTTGTTGAGCAGATCCGACAAGCTGGTGGCAGTGAGCAGCGCCGTCAGATAGCTGTCCTCCTGCCTCTCGTACATACAGCGGACAATGGCAACCATGCTGGCATACTGCCATTCCTCCGTCGCCCGGGCCTTGGCGAGCATATCCTGCGTGTCGGCGATCTCCTGCTCCTTCTCTTCGATCTGCCTCTCCAGCTCCTCCAGATTTGCCACCACCTCCGAAAGCTGTGTATTGAGATAATCCAGCTCCTTTTTCAGGCTGTCCCTGTGCCCTTCCAGATTGTCCAGATTGTCCTGCGTCTTCCCCAGCTCCTCCTCCAGATCGTCCTTCTCCCGCTCGGTTCTGTCTATCTCCTCCCGGGTGGAGGCAGAGGCCAGCACTCTTCCCGCCGGCGCAGGGTTCACCGCCTCCGCCAGCAGCGCCACGGACAATAACATCGCTATTCTTCTGATTTTCCTGACTCTCCTGATTTTTCCGACTTTTCTCCGTTCCACCGCCGTTCCATCCCTTTCAAGCTCTGATGGCATTCTCTTTCTGATGGCCTGCTGTCACTTCGTCCCAAAAATACGGTCCCCCGCATCTCCGAGGCCCGGAACTATATAACCATGGTCATTCAGTCTTTCGTCCAGCGCTCCCACATAGACATCCACGTCCGGATGGGCCTCCTTCATGGCCTCGATCCCCTCCGGCGCCGCTATGATGCACAGGAAATGGATGTTCCTGCAGCCCTTTTCCTTCAGCATCCGTATGGCAGCTATGGAAGATCCCCCCGTGGCCAGCATGGGATCCACCACGAACACCTCCCGCTCCGCACAGTCGGCAGGAAGCTTGCAGTAATATTCCACCGGCTTGAGGGTCTCCGGATCCCTGTACAGTCCGATATGGCCCACCTTTGCGGCAGGAATCAGATTCAGCATGCCGTCCACCATGCCCAGCCCGGCTCTGAGAATGGGGACAATGGCCATCTTTTTGCCCCTCAGCTCCTTCACGGTGGTTTTGCAGATGGGCGTCTCGATCTCCACGTCGTCCAGCTTCAGCTCCCTTGTGGCCTCATAGCAGATCAGCATGGCAATCTCGCTTATGGTCTGACGAAAATCCTTGGTTCCAGTGTCCTTCCTCCGGATCAGCCCTATCTTGTGCTGAATCAAAGGATGCTCCATGATCGTTACCTTAGCCATTCTTTTGTCCTCCTGTTCCGGTTCCGGGCTTTCCCCGGCTATGTCTTTCTGTTACAGTGCTCACAGATCCTCGATGGCCCTCACTCTGCGCAGATGCTTCTCCTCCCCCGAAAAGGGCGTGTCCAGAAAGACGTCCACCATCTCCAGAGCCAGATTCTCTCCCACTATGCCGCCTCCAAGGGCAAGCACGTTTGCGTCATTATGCAGCCTCGTCATCTTTGCGGAAAAGCTGTCCTGACAGTGCGCACACCGGATGCCGGCCACCTTGTTGGCGGCAATGCTGATGCCTATACCCGTAGTGCATATCACGATGCCCCTTTCACAGCTGCCGCCGGCCACCGCCTTCGCCACGGCATGTCCAAAGGCAGGATAATCGCAGCTGGCCTCGCTGTGGCATCCCATGTCCTCGCATAGAATCCCCCTCTCCTCCAGATGCCTGATCACTCTCTGCTTCAGGGCGTAACCGCCGTGATCGCTTCCCAATGCTACCTTCATACCGTTCTCTCCTCCGTCCTTTCTCCGCACCGTTTCCTATTATGGCAGGCCTTCCCTATGAATGCCCTTCTCTCGCAACCTATGGGCCGATGAATTGCGCCCTGTCTTTGATGAATTGCGCCCTATCTTTAAAGAATTGCGCCCTATCTCTGAAGAACACCTCGTTTACAGCCTTCCAACAGCCGTCCTCCGGCCTCAGCAGCATGGCGCACAGTCTTCAGGCAACGCCCCTTACAGGGCTCACACCCTCACCACATGGTGTCCCGCCGCCTTCAGCAGCCTGTTCATGATGGCCTGTCCCAGCCCCTCCGATGAAAAGCTCTCCGAATAGATTTTCACGACTTCCTCATCGTCGAACTCCCGCAGCACCGCAAACAGATTTCTGGCGATGGTCTCCTCATCCTCCCTGTTTCCGATATATTTTACCACGTCTGTCCCATATTGTCCATGCATCTCTTTCGTGGCTATGGCTCCTGTCCTATGGCCTGCCGCCCTCTCCTCTGCGGCCCGGCTGTTTACATAGGCGGCCACCTTCCCCGGCTCTCCTTCCACGATGACCAGCTCTCCCCGGGGAGCATAATGGCGGTACTTCATCCCCGGAGCCCTTGGAGCCTCTCCGCCGGGAGCTATCACCGCAGGATCCACAGCCACCTGTCCCAGAACGGCTGCCAGCTTTTTCTCCGTCACATAGCCCGGCCGCAGGATCTGGGGCGGGTTCACAGTCAGATCCACAATTGTGGATTCCAGACCGATCCCTACCTCGCCGCCGTCCACAATGGCCTCCACCCGCCCCTGCATATCCTCTATGACATATCTTGCCACGGTTGGGCTGGGCCTGCCGGAAAGATTCGCACTGGGAGCCGCCACATATCCCCCGCCGTATCGGATCAGCCTTCTCGCCACCGGATGGGAAGGAAGACGGACGGCCACTGTTTCAAGGCCTCCCGTGGTCTCCGGAGGAACCTCCGGCGCCTTCGGCAGGATCATGGTGAGCGGCCCCGGCCAGAAGGCCTCCGCCAGCCTCACCGCCGCCTCCGGCACCTGTCCGGCTATCCTGTAAATGTCCTCGAACCTATCGATGTGTATGATAAGAGGATTGTCAGAGGGTCTTCCCTTTGCGGCATATATCCTTCGGGAGGAGCCGGGGTTCAAGGCATCCCCGCCCAGCCCGTACACTGTCTCCGTGGGAAACGCCACCAGCCCTCCGACCCGTATGATCTCCCCGGCACGCAGCAGGGCCTTCTCCTCTGCCTCCGTGAACTCCTCTCTGTCCAGACCGGCCCTGCCGATTCTGATGATTTCCGTCTCCATGCTCCGACTTCCCCAAGCCCCTCCCCCTCCCTGAGCCGCCGTTCCCGGGCCCGGAAAGGCGCCGCCTTAAGGCAGCTGGGCTTTGTGCTTCATTCTTCCATAGTATATCCGATATAGGACAAAATTTCAACCGGAATCCGCTCTTTAACGGTTCATTCTCCTCTGATTTACTTTCTGTGCATCCGCTCCGTCCCAATCTGCTCCCGCAGATTCTCTCCGTCCCTCATTCCTCCTGATTCAGATACTGCAGAATCCCCATATGTATGGCCCATGCTATCCTCTCCTGATACTCCGGCGTGCAGAGCTTCTCCGCCTCTGCGCTGTTAGAGAGGAAGCCGCACTCCACGATCACGATAGGCGTATCTGTCTTTTTCAGCAGGTAATAGCTGTCGTTGGCCTTGACCTGCCGCTTATTCTCGGGATCCGCCCTTTCCACCAGCTGTGTCTGAATATGATCCGCCAGCCGCTTCCCCTGAGCGCTTCCCGTATAATAGAACACCTGAGCACCGTGGACGTATTCCTCGGGATAGCTGTTCTGGTGGATGCTCACCGTCACCGCAGGATCCGCCTCACCGATAAGCTCTATCCTCCTTTTCATATCCTGCACCTTTTTGTTGGAGACGTTCGAATCGTACAGCCCTTCGTCCGACTCCCTCGTCATTATCACCTCGATATCGTTGGCTTCCAGAAAACGCTTCACCTGCTCTGCCACCTGAAGATTGATATCCTTCTCCTTTGCACCGTTGATGCCCACCTTGCCGGGGTCATCGCCCCCGTGCCCCGCGTCGATGACCACGCACCGCCTTTTGTCCTCCGCCCCCGCCTGCGCTCTGCCCGCCGCCGTGTAGGCCGCCGCATAAGCCACTGCCTGATATCCCGCATACACCGTGGCCGCCAGCAGCAGAAACGCCAGAACGGCAGAAAAAATCCTATGTCCGGCTCTCTCCATACTTCATTCCCATCTTCGTTCCGGAACCATCCTTCCGGAAATATCTTTTTAGTATTTATATTCATCTTAATTTTTGTTTAAAACTCCTAAAAAGATTGCATTCTCTATATTTTTTGTTTAATATAGAAGAAAGAAGTGAAATCTGAAACTAAGGGATCGTTCCCAAATAACTCTGCCGCCGGCCCAGAGCGATCCTGCAGAGGCAAGGCGAAATATCTTGATTGCCATGTCCGCCGGGAGGGGCACAGAGATATGAAAATGAGACAACCGAAAAAAGTCCTGTCGATCCTGTTCGCATGCATATCAGGCATCTGCCTTCTGGCGCTGGGCCTGCTTGCCGTCCTGCAGCAGGTGGATGATAACCGTTCCATGGAGACCGTGGCCGCTCTGCGCACCTCTGCCGGTATGCGTCAGGCCGTTTCTGCCGGTGCAGGCTCCGGCATCGCTTCAGCCTCCACGGCTGCGCCACAGCCCCAGCCGACCCCGGAAGCCACCGCCCCGCCGCAGCCAGCAGCTCCGGAAGCCACCGCTGCCCCGCAGCCTTCGCCAGTTCCTATCGAGAACCCCTATCAGGACAGCTTTCTGGCAAACAGCGACATGGCCGCATGGCTCCGGATCCCGGGGACCGACATCGACTATCCGGTGATGTGGACTCCCCGGGACGAGGAATATTACCTTTACCGGGGCTTCGACGGAAGCAGCAACCGAAACGGCTGCCTGATCTTAGACACCGACAGCTGTCTGGAGCCTCTGACCACCAACCTGATCATCCACGGCCACAATCAGGAGTCGGGGGCCATGTTCGGCCACCTTCCGGAGTATGAGGACTATTCCTTTTACGAAGAACATAAAAGCATCACTCTGTACACAAAAGAGCAGCAGCGCAATTACGAGGTAATCGCCGTATTTCGGTCTCAGGTCTACAAAAAGACAGATCAGGTATTTAAGTATTACAAATTCTTCCAGGCGGATACGCTGGAGGAGTTTGACTACTTTTATAACAATATAATGGACATGTCCCTCTATGACACCGGTGTCACGGCTGAATTCGGAGACCACTTTCTGACTCTCTCCACCTGCGTCTACCATGTGGAGCGGGGGCGGCTCGTTGTGGTCGCAAAAGAAACACAGCCGGGAGACAGCTATCTGCCCATAAGGGAATAGGACAAAGCAAAATCAAAAAGGAGGCTACATTATGAAGAAATTCAAGCACACCGTTACACTGCTGACGGCAGCAGTCTTGTTTTTTCTGCTGCCAAGGGCCGGCTGCCTCAGAGCCGCCGCAGCGGAGCCCGTCACCTACGCCGTAAAGTATATTGAGGAGAATGACGACTGGCGCTATCTGGCTAATACCTCTACTTTCGATGAAAACGCCTACCACAGGGAGCTCTACTATATGCTTCTGGATATCAAAGACGGAGATATAGTTATCGTTTATAATGAAACCGATCAGGCCCGCACTCTGGATCTGGGCGACGTGCATCTGGGCAATTTGACTGTCGCTCCTTCTGACGCCATTACCATGATCTTCTCGGGCGATGTGAACGAATGTCATATTCTGAAGGGCGCCTACTGCACCATAAACGCAAATGTCGCCAACGCCCATGTATACGAATCCGCCGTCTGTAACTTTAACAAGAACGTGCAGGAACTGCGCCTCCATGTAGAAAGCGAGCTCAGTACCTCCCTCTCCGTTGGCTGTGAGGGCACTGTCGGACATCTCTATGCGCCTTCGGACACCCTGCCCCGCACATTTTACGACCTCTATGACTTTAAGGCCGGCAAGATGGTGATTCTGGAGGGTGTCCTGATGGCCAATTCTGCAGACTATAGCTCAGCCCCGGCCCAGCCCCCGGCTCCCACCGCAGTCCCTGCACCCTCTGCCCCTGCAACAGACAATGACGAATACGACGAAGTTCCGAAAACGGGAGCTCCCAGCCCCCTGCTGTGGCTGGCAGGCATAGCTGTGGTAAGCGCCGCCATAAGTTTCCGTCTGAGAAAGAGCAATGAATCTTTTTCCCAAAAAGCCCCCTTCTGAAATAGCTTCTCAAGAAAACAGCACTACCGAAAGCACAAACAAAAGCAGAGGCCGCCCCTATTGCTTCCCGTGTCTGATTCGGACCATGTCCGGCAGACGGATTTCGGAAGCCGTCGGGGCGGCCTTTTTCGGTTCTGCTCTCCGTCTCTTTACAGGCTGCCGTAGCCTCTGATCAGCTCCCACGCCTCCGGCGTACCGTATCCAAGCCTCCAGACTGCCACCCCGCCTATCTTTCTGGCATTCATCACATTCAGCTTCACTGCGATGGATTCTTCGTCCTCCGCCCAGATCTGATAAAGGGCGGATCCGCTCTGCCATTCCCCGTAATTCTGGCAGGTGGTCTCATCCCACACCAGCTGCACCTTCATATCCTCCAGAAACTGCTTCAGATTGTTCATGGTCACATACTGGTCTGTCACCTTCGTCCCTTCCGTCTGCCAGAGAATCGTATAGAAGGGAAGCGCATTCACCACCTTTTCCGCCGGAACCTGCTCCAGCGTCCTGTCGAGCCCTCCCGACACATAGCCGATGCTGGCCACGCTGCCCGGATCCCCGCTGCCCCGCCAGTGCTCGTCGTATCCCATGATGATCACGTAATCCAGAACCTTCCCCTGTATATCCAGTCTATAATATTGATTGAAGTTAAGGGGCACATAATTGTCCACCGACAGAATCAGGCCGTTTTCCCTGCACACAACGGAGAGCTCCTTCAGGAACTGTATATAATGCTCCCCGCACTCTGCCCCCAGCCCCTCGAAGTCGATATTGATCCCGTCCAGCCCCAGCTCCAGCGTCGTGTCCACCATGTCCCGCACCAGCTTCTGGCGCTTGGCTGTAAAGGTAAGCACCTGATAGGCATCCACCTCCGCCCCCGTCTCGTTCCGGTGGTTGAAATTGTCCCATACTCCCCACACCTGCAGCCCTCTGCTGTGAGCGCTCTCCACATACCAGTCGGAGGCATAGGAGCGGAAGTTCCCCTCGTTGTCAGTGAGGCTGAACCACGTGGGGGCAATCACGTTGATGCAGTTCCCCTCCGCCAGCATGGCATCCAGAGTCACATTGCCGCCCTGTCCCCCGATGGAATGGAAACCAAGAATCACCTTTTCCGACAGACCGACCGACGTGTATTCCTCCTCCACATAATCAGTCACCGGCTCCTGCGTCACGGCGGAAAGGTTGTCCATCCGCTTGTTCTCCACATAGCCGATGATGGAGTCCGAGGTCTTCACCACACTCCAGTCCTCCCCCTCCTCCAGCAGCTCCACCAGCTCTCCGGCAGCGATTTCCCGCAGGATGGGGCTCTTGATGCCGCCCTCCAAACGAAGCTGCGTATCCTTTACAACTTCCATGGTCTGTTTCGTTCCCCACATGGTATACACCTGAATATGTCTGTCAAAAACATTCCATTCGTAATTCGTAAACCGCTTTACATAACTGGCAGAAAGGAAAATGTTTTCCCCCTGCACATAGCAGGTCTCATATTCCGTTGGATGGCTCCCGTTCTTGTCCGTATATTCCTTGGTGCCGAACAAGGTGACCGCCGTGTCCCTCGCCGTGGTATAAAGCAGCTTGCCTTCATTCCGGTCCGCATAAAAGCCTTCATTGAAATATTTCTTCACCGTATCCAGCCCGAAATAGAGCTCCCCGCTCTTCATAAAGGCCCTGTCCTGCAGTCTGTCATTCTGAAGAAGAATCACGAACTCCCCTTCACCTACCCCATAATACTGGTCCATGTCCACCGTTTCTTTGCTGTAGGAGTACTTTTCCACCAGCCTGCTGCCAAAGCCTATGAGGGCTATCACCACGATCAGTACCAAAGCCACGATCATGGGCAGTCTATTCTTCTTCGCTCCGCTCTTCTTCCTTCTGCTTTTCTTCGTTTCTGCCATTCCTGTCCACATAACCCTTTCTTCACAATGTAATGATTTCCTATCAGTGAGCCTGCCGGCTGACACAGCCAGATACATCATAGCACATTTGAAGGGATGCGTCATTAACAAATTGATATTCCTTTTTGTTATTCCTTTTTTGTTATTCCTTTTTTGTTATTCCTTTTTTGTTATTCCTTTTTTCTTATGCGCTTTTCTTTTGTGCCGCCGCAGCCAGCAAGAGAGGCAATCCCGTTTTCAGGCCTGCGGCGGCAGGCATTTCCATGGCTTATATTTATCGGTTTGTCACCCTGTCAAAACGCACTTGTCTGATTGCTCCGCTCTCGTCCAGCACATAGTCGGCCATATAAGGGCTGTTCTCCCGCACGGCTCTCGACACTGCCTCCGCAGGCAGCACGTTCTCTCCGTCCACGAAAAGCTTCACGCCCCTCTGGCTCATCTGCTCCAGACGCAGAAGCATATCTTCTCTGGCGTCCTTCATCTGATCGTCTTTTTCGTCATACAAAAAAACACCTCCTATTCCAGTTCCGTCTCTCCATTTCGGTGCCCTTTTCCGGGAAGTCTTTCCGGCCGC
>CANOFQ010000057.1 GCA_947565325.1 uncultured bacterium | reverse complement strand
ACGAGATAAAGGAGCAGGACGACCAGATCATTGAGGAGTTTCTGCAGAGACAGAAGGCCACCTATTCACTGGATTTCCATGACCTCATCGCCTTCGCCATCTATCTGCTGGAGACAGACGCCGATGTGCGGGAAAAATGGCAGAACAGGCTGAACTATATCATGGTGGACGAGTTTCAGGACAGCTCTTCCGTGGAGATGCGGCTGGTGGAGATTCTGTCCGGAATGTACCAGAACCTGATGATCGTAGGAGACCCTGACCAGAATATCTACGAGTGGCGGGGCTCTGACGTAAAGCTTCTTGTGGACTTCGACAAGGAGCATGAGCCTACCAAGACCATCATACTGAATCAGAACTATCGATCCACGCCCCAGATCCTGCAGTGCGCCAACACCCTGATCGAGAAAAACCAGCTGCGCCTGAAGAAGGATCTGTACACGAAAAGCCCTGCGGGGGCCCCGGTGGTTCATTACCATTCCAAGGACGAGGCGGAGGAGACAGAGCAGGTGGTCAACAACATCAAGCGCCTGCGTGAGCAGGAGGGCCTGCGCTACTCGGATTTTGCCATCATCTATAGGGCAAGCTTTCTGTCCCGGATGATGGAGAAGAAACTGGTGGAGAAAAATGTCCCTTATGAGATCTTCGGGGGCGTCCGCTTTTACCAGAGGGCGGTGATCCTGGACATTCTGGCCTATCTGAAGCTGATCGCCTATGGGGACGACGACTCCTTCCTGCGGGTGGCGAATCTGCCCCGCAGGCGGTTCGGGCGGGGAAAGATGAACCGACTGGAGGAGCTGCGGGAGCAGGAGAGGCAGAATCGGATGCTTATGGCGGGACGACAAGAGGAGATGGTGGCCGCCTATCAGGAGGAGCTGTTCGGGCAGATGCCGGGAGAAGGGACGGAGGCGGCTTTTCCGGGGAAGAAAACCCTCCTCATTACGCTGCAGGAGCATCTTGACGACAAGGAATTTGCAAACAGCGACATAGGCCCTTTCATCCGTTTCGTGGAGGATATGCGCAGCGGCTATCGGAACATGCGCATCTCCGACATCGTCAACAGGGTCACGGAGGGCTCTGGGTACGAAAATTATATCCGCAGCCTGGGGGACGAGGAGAGGCTGGAGAACCTGTCGGAGTTCAAGCGCATCGCAAATGAGTTCGAGCGGGAGTTCGGCGAGAACTTAAGCCTTGAGGAGTTTCTGCGGCAGATCGCCCTCCAGTCAGGGGAGGACCGGAGCGAAGCCAAGGATGCCGTGAAACTGATGACGATTCATTCTTCAAAAGGGCTGGAGTTTCCGGCGGTGTTCATTCTGGGATTCACGGAGGGCGTGTTCCCCTCCTCGAAGACTCTGGGGGACAGAAAGAAGCTGGGACTGGAGGAGGAGCGCAGACTCTGCTATGTGGCCATCACCAGAGCGGAGAGGTATCTTTTCCTGATGGACTCGGAAGGGACATCGGAAAACGGGATCAAGAAGCTGGCATCCCGGTTTCTGGAGGAGATCGGGGAGAAGAATTACGTCCGGGTGGGAAGGATATCGGAGGAGCTGCGGCAGGAGAGCAGGAGGTATGCGGAGAAGCTGAACCTTGAGCTGCTGCAGGAGCCTGCAGGGAGCAGGAGGGTAGGGGACGCAGTGGAGCATCACGTCTTCGGAGCCGGCGTCATCGTGGCCATAGATGCCAAGCGGGGAAGCTATTCCGTGAAGTTCGAGAAGCTCCAGCATCCGAGGAACATCTCCAGCAGCTATTTTGCCAAGAAGCACGAGGACATCCGGCAGAGGGCGGTGGAAGCTGACGACGGCGAAAAGGAGCTGCCTGAACCTGAGGGGCAGGACAGTGGCGCAAGAAAGTTGCCCAGACCTGAGAGGCAGGATGGAGGCGCAGACAGAAACAGCCTGCGTGAGCCGGGGGAACAAAGCGGCACCGAGGCGGGGCTGTTGACTGCGGGAGCAGAGGAAGCCCGGGAGGGGACAGCAGTCGTCAGCCCGCAGGATGCCCAAAGAAAGTCGGAAATGGCAGCTGTGAGTTCGGAGAAAGCCCATAAGAGGACGGAAACGGCCGCCGTCAGTCAGGCGAAAGCCCCAAAGCCAGCAGAACAGTTGCCAGAAAGCGGGGAGAGGGAGAAGCCTGCCGTGGCGGAGCATACGGAGGATGCAGAACCGGCTTCGGAGGAGGATGCTCCGCTGGAGATAGAGGTGATCGATCAGGAGCTGCTGGACGACGAGGGTGAAAAGGAAGAGGAGCCTTTTGAGGATGTGCTGATTTCCGATCAGGAGCTTCCGGAGAAACTTGTAGCGGAAAAAGGAGCTGTAGCGGAAAAAGCCGCTACGGAAAGAGGGGCTGCTTTGAAAGAGGTGGCTGCTGCAGAAAAGACGGCGGCTGCAGAAAAAAAGGTTGCCGCAGAAAAAGAGGCTGCCCGTCTCAAGGCATTGAAGGAGAACAGCCCCAATCTCTGGAAACGTTCCGATGTCCCGCACTCCGGCTGGAGCTGCGTGGGGGTGGATGATCTGGGCTCGCCCTCGGGGATCTGCGAGATGTGCGGATACCAGATCATACGCTATGCCCATCATATGGAGCATCCGGCCTACCGCAGCTTGTCTGTGGGATGTGTGTGCGCAGGCAGGATGGAGGGCGACGTGGGAGAGGCGAAGCGCCGGGAGGCTGAGTTCAAGAACAGGCAGAACAGGCGCATAAGCTTCTTCAAGCGCCAGTGGAAGCGTTCAAAGAAGGGAAACGAGTATCTGAAGATTGACGATCATGTGGCAGTGATTTATCATGACACGAGAGGGAAGGGAAGCTGGAAGTATTCCATAGACAATGAATTCTGTAGGACGGTTTTTGCTGACAGAGAGCGGGCCGTGGCGGGTGTGTTCGATGCAATAGAGAGACTTAAGGGACTGACATAAACTGCCTTGAATCCGATCAGTCTGTTGTCCTTACGCTTTTTATAGTAAAGGACTTTAAAATCTCTATTTTGGCATTCTTTGTCGATTGCTGCTGCTATTATGGCTTTTCAGCAAAGCATGAATAGTAATATGGGAAAAGGCTATATTGCGAGATGGGCGGGAGTAAATTGGGTGCGCCGTAAGATTGTATTGTTCAATAAAGCGCTGGATTCTTATGTTCAAAAACAAAGAAGAAAGACGAAACGGGTACTTGCTTCCATTGAAGTACCTGCTTTGTTATGCGGAGAATTCAGAGCTTCAGGATATTCTAAAAATGGAAGAGGTTCAAGAAGAGGAATTTGCCTCATTGTTTAGAACGCAGATAGCAGAACTTAAACAGGAGGCGGAGGGATAAAAAAATCAAATATGGAGTTGTTGAATTCTGAAAACCATGTTAAACTGAGCATAGCCATTTTGGCCTTAGCAGTTTTGGGTATAGCAGTTTTGGCTGTTGGGCCATTGCTCCAGTTCAGAAATGTGGGCACAGTCTCAGAACTGCTGACAGCAGCTGCAAAGGGCAGGAGAGCAGATGGAAGCATGGGAAAGACCGAAAGAAACGGAAGGATCGAAAGAAACGGAAAGACCGGAAGGAACAAAAAGGCAGGAGCATTCAGCAGGCACTATTGAAGAGGCCTATGAGACAGAGCAGGGCCTCTGGCGGCCTATTCTGGAGGAGCTGGACAGGCTTGTCCGGCGGGGAGGCAATGTGACAGCGGCCATCGACGGGCGGTGCGGAAGCGGGAAGACATGGCTGGCCGGACTGATCCAGAGCTTGTTTCCCTGCAATGTGCTGCACATGGACGATTTCTACCTGCCGATGCATCTGCGGCCGGAGAACTGGCGGCAGATTCCCGGGGGCAATATGGATTTCCGGCGGATCAGAGAAGAGCTGCTCATTCCTCTCAGGGAGGGGAGGGCGGCCTGTTACCGTCCTTACAGCTGTGCGAGGGGCCAGCTGGGGGAAGGGGCGGTTCTGCAGCCTGCTGCGCTGACGGTGGTGGAGGGCAGCTATTCACAGCATCCGTCCATGGGGGTGGAATATGATCTGAGGATATTTCTCACCTGCTCTAAAGAGGTACAGAAAGAGCGCCTGCGGCTCCGGGAGGGAGATGGCTTTGCGGCGTTCGAGCAGATGTGGATTCCCATGGAGGAAAGCTATTTTGCGCTTTTCGGGATCGAGACACGCAGCTGGCTTCAGGTGGATACAAGCTTCTTCTGAAAATCAGGAAAAAGAAGTAAAGAGGATTTTACGGTCAGACAGTTCAGAAATGTCCGTCGGGACGGGCAGGAGGTTTTGGAATGGAACAGAGGATGAGTAAGAAACGGATTCAGAATCTGGTAATATCGGCCATGCTCATGGCGGTGGGCATTGTCCTGCCCTTTTTTACGGGGCAGATTCCCCAGATCGGCAACATGCTGCTTCCCATGCATCTGCCGGTGCTGGTCTGCGGCCTGATCTGCGGATGGCAGTACGGCGCCGTGGTGGGCTTTGTCCTGCCGCTGCTGCGGTATGTGCTTTTCTCGGCGCCGCCCATGCCAAACGGCATAGCCATGGCCTTTGAGCTGGCGGCTTACGGAGGCATTGCAGGGTTTCTGTACAATCGCTCCAAATGGCAGTGCATCGTGGCGCTGTACCGCTCCCTTCTGGCCGCCATGGTGGGAGGGCGCATTGTCTGGGGCGCAGTGCGGCTGCTGATGCTGGGCATGATGAAAAATGCGTTTTCATGGCAGATGTTCATGGCGGGGGCATTTCTGAACGCCATTCCCGGCATAATCCTGCAGCTGGTGTTCATTCCGGCCCTGATGGTGGCTCTGAATAGGACAGGGCTGGTGCCCTTCCGCCGGAGGCAGAAGGCCGAGGGAGAGGCGGAGGGAGCCAGAGCATCCTCCTGACGGATGACGGATACGCCTCTGACGGATACCGGATCGGGGATGCAAGATAAGAAGCAATGATCTCTGACAGCTGCTGAATCGTGGATGTAAGACAAGAAAAAATATTCTCTTACAGATGCCGAATCAGGGATGCATGACAAGAAGCAATATTCTATTACGAAAGCCAAACCGGGGATGCAAGACAAGAAGCAGCATTCTCTGACGGATTACAGACTGGAATTAGGAGAAAACATATGTGGGCACTGATTTTCGCATCCCTGTTTTTCGGGATGATCGTGGGAGTCATCTATCTGGCGACCAGATTCGCAAAATTTTTCTTTCTCCGCAAGCTTCTGGGGAAGAGCCGGATCCTCCGTTTTGCGGCAGGCCTTCTTATGACAGGACTGCTGGCTTCAGGAGTAGGGTTCCTTCTGGGAGCCATCAATGCGGCCATCGCAATTCTGCACCTGATGGCGGCGTGGCTTCTGTGTGACGGAGTCAGCAGGCTGGCGGAGTGGAAGCGGGGCAGGAGGTTTTCAAAATATTATGCCGGAGCTGTGGCACTGTGCGTCACCGGGGTCTATCTGGCCTGCGGCTGGTATCTGGCGAACCATGTATGGCGGACGGGATATGAGCTGGAGACGGACAAGCAGGTGGAGCCGCTGCGCATCGTTCAGTTTGCGGATTCCCATGTGGGGAACACCTTTGACGGGGAGGGCTTCCGGGAGCTGGTGGAGGCCATGCAGGCAGAGAACCCGGATATCGTGGTGATCACGGGAGATTTTGTGGACGACGACACCATGCGGGAGGATATGGAGGCGGCCTGCGAGGCACTGGGCACGCTGAAAACTACATACGGGGTATATTATGTGTTCGGGAACCATGACAAGGGCTACTATGCCCCGGAATACAGAGGCTATGACGGGAACGGCCTGATTGCGGCGCTGGAGAAAAATCATGTGAGGGTGCTGCAGGACGAGGTGGTGCCGCTGGGGGAGCATTATTATCTGATCGGCAGAAAGGACCGCTCGGAGGGCCAGCGGGGGACGCCCAGAGCGTCCATGGAGCAGCTGACGGCAGGGCTGGACCCGGACAGGTACAGCATCGTGCTGGATCATCAGCCCAGCGACTTTGACGCACAGGCGGCGTCCGGGGTGGATCTGGTGCTGTGCGGCCATACCCATGGCGGCCAGCTTTTTCCCTTTCACCGCATGGGACAGTGGACGGGCATAGACGACAAGAGCTATGGTCTGGAGAGGCGGGAGGGCACCAGCTTCATCGTGACCTCCGGCATTTCTGACTGGGCCATCCAGTTTAAGACCGGATGCAAGTCGGAATATGTGGTGGTGGACGTGTTCCGGGCTTCCGAAAAATGACACTGTCTGCGCCTTTCATTTTGCAGGGGCGCATCTTTGAAAAACCTATCTGTAGCAGGTTCTCTGGCACTGATCATAGGCAATCTGCGAAAATGAGCATACATTTCGTCATTGACATGGGGCATAATAGGGCAGAAAGGAAACGGAGATGTTCTGGAAAAGGCATAAGAATCCGAAAAAGCGGGAAAAGCAGCTTGACTACGACAGCGAGAACTGGCGCCCGGTGCTGAAATGCAGCATCTGCAACGGTGAGCGTGTGGCGGGCTTCAAGAATATCCATACCGGCGAATTCAGGGAGGAGAGCTTCATTCGCAGCGATGAGGAGCTGGAGGTCTTTCAGCGCAGGTACGGGATCTCGGAGATGAAGAAGGAATATTAAGGGGGGAAGGGCCGATGTGCAGGGAATTTTCCCGGAAGTGTTCTGATATGGTAAAGGGGCTGGCGATTCTGCTGCTGCTGAACTACCACCTATTTGAGGACGGGATGGTGGTGGCCCAGATGCAGGTGGACTATAGGCCGCTGCCGGAGCAGGTGTTCGTGATGCTTTCCAAATTCGGGAATGTGAGCGTGTCGGTGTTCGTGTTCCTCACGGCCTTTGGCATAACAAAGGGGCTGATGGGCCAGGAGCATGTGAGGCCGGATGCCATGTACCGTCAGGCGGTGGGCAGGATGCTCAGGCTGATGGGGAACTTTGCCGCCCTCTATGTCAGCGTGGCGCTTGTATGGTGGAGCAGGTTTGACTTTGCGTCCCTATACGGAGAGGGGAAGCAGGGGTTTCTCTATATGCTGGCGGACGGCATAGGGCTTGCGCAGATCCTTGACACGCCCACGCTGAATATGACGTGGTGGTATATGAAGATCGCCTATGTGCTTATCTTTCTGGTGCCGCTGCTGTATCTACTGGCGCAGAAGGTGGGGAGCCTGCTGCTGCCCATCGTCTTTTTCGCTCCGGCGGCCTTTGTGCTGGATCCGGATATGGAGAGGTACTTTCTCACGGCGGCGGTGGGGGTCTGTGCCGCATACGGGAGCTGGCTGGACAAGCTCCTTGGCAGGAAGCTCCACCCGGTGCTGCGCTGGTGCGCAGGCATAGGGGGGATCGTTCTGTGCGTGCTGGTGCGGCAGAACTTCTTTGTGCAGGAGAGGCTGCTGTTTCTGGTGGATGCCGTCATCGCCCTCTTTCTGGCGTGGTTTGCCGCAGCCCTGCCCGGAAGTGTGCCGGGAGTGGGCAGGGCGCTGGCGTTTGTGGGCAGATATTCTATGAACATCTATATGGTTCACACGTTTTTCTATATGATCCTATGGCGCAGATATATCTATTTCGTCCGGTACGCAGGGGCGATACTTGTGGTTCTCCTGCTGGTCAGCCTGCTCTATTCCGTGGTTCTGGAATGGGTAAAGAAATGGGTGAAGAAGGGCGCTGAGAGCGCCGTCCGGCTGGTTCGGGCACGTGTGAAGGGACGATAACGGCGGCATGGCGGGCATACTCTGCGGCGGGGTTCTGCTGCGAGGGAAGCATGGCGCAATGTAAAGAGCATGCTGTCCTGCTGCAAGGGAAGCGTGGCGCAATGTAAAGAGCGTGCTGTCCTGCTGCAAGGGAAGCGTGGCGCAAAGTATAGAGCGTGCTGGTCTGCTGCGAGGGAAGCTGGCGCAATGTAAAGATTGGGCTGTCCTGAGGGAAGCTTAACGCAGTGCAGGAAGCAGGTTGTCCTGCGGTGAAAGGATTTTCCGCAGGGCGCAGGATGTGGCGCTCGCCTGGGCGGGCGGAAAGGTACATACATGAAATTTCTGCATATCTCAGATCTGCATATCGGGAAGCGCATCAATGAATTTTCCATGCTGGAGGATCAGAAATATATTCTGGACAGAATACTTGCCATAGCGGTGAGGGAGCAGGCGGAGGGAGTCCTTCTGGCGGGGGACATCTACGACAAGACCGTGCCCTCTGCCGAGGCGGTTCAGGTCTTCGACCGTTTCCTCACTGGGCTGGCGGAACGTCAGATAAAGGTCTTCGCTGTCAGCGGAAATCACGATTCCCCGGAGAGGATCGCCTTCGGCGCTGAGCTGATGAAGGGAAAGGGAGTCTATCTGTCCCCGGTATATGACGGCAGGGTGAGGAAGGTGGAACTGGAGGACGCATATGGGAAGCTGTATGTCCATCTGCTCCCTTTCGTGAAGCCCGCCACGGTTCGCCACGCTCTGGAGGCGGAACAAGACATGGGGCGGGAGAGCTCCGATGGGGCGGAACCGTCTGTGCCGTCAGAGAACGACAGCAAAGCGGAACCGTCCGTGCCGTCAGAGAACGACAGCAAAGCGGAACCGTCTGTGCCGTCAGAGAACGACAGCAAAGCGGAACCGTCCGTGCCGTCAGAGAACGACAGCAAAGCGGAACCGTCCGTGCCGCCGGAGAATTCCAGTGCGGCGGAACCGTCCGAGCCATCAGAAAGCAATGCTGCAACGGAATGTTTCAAGCTGCCGGAAAGCTATGACGAGGCGGTCAGGGCGGTGGTGGAGCGCATGGAGGTGGACAGAGACCAGCGCAATATTCTGGTGGCCCATCAGTTTGTCACCGGTGCGTCCCGCTGCGAGTCGGAGGAGACGGCGGTGGGAGGGCTGGACAATGTGGACGCAGAGGTCTTTGACCCGTTCGATTACGTGGCACTGGGCCATATCCACAGCCCCCAGCCCGTGGGCCGGGATACCCTGCGCTACTGCGGCACGCCTCTGAAATATTCCTTTTCCGAGGCGGATCAGGAAAAGAGCGTCACCGTGGTGGAGCTGCGGGAGAAGGGGCAGGTGGAGCTTAGACAGGTTCCCCTGACGCCTCTGCGGGACATGCGCAGGATAGGGGGCACATATAACGAGGTGATGGCCGGTTCCTTCCATGAGGAAGGGAACAGAGAGGATTATGTCCAGATCACCCTGACGGACGAGGAGGACGTGCCGGACGGGCTTCAGAGGCTGCGCAGCCGTTACCCGAACCTGATGCGGCTGGGGTACGACAATGCCCGGACGAGGGAGAGCCGGGAGGTGGAAGCGGCGGAGGAAGTGGAGAAAAAGTCGGAGCTGGAGCTGTTTCTGGAATTCTTCGAGCTCCAGAACAACCAGCCCATGAGCAATGAACAGCGCAGGCTGGCGGAACAGATGATCGCAGAGAGCAGAAACGGCCTCTGACCTAGGACAGATTGCCCTTTCGGGAGGGCGGACAGGAGCAGCCATGAAACCATTGAGGCTGGTTATCAGCGCATTCGGACCTTATGCAGAGGAGACAGTGATTGATTTTGAGCAGTTCGGGGGAAGGGGGCTTTATCTGATCACCGGGGACACCGGGGCAGGGAAGACCACTCTTTTCGATGCCATCGCATATGCTCTGTACGGGGAGGCCAGCGGCGACGTGCGCAGGTCGGAGATGTTCCGCAGCAAATACGCCAAGGAGGAGACCCCTACCTATGTGGAGTATCTTTTTGAATACGGCGGCAAAAGGTACAAGGTGAGGCGCAATCCGGAATATCAGCGCCCCAAGGGCCGGGGGAGCGGGTATACCCTTCAGAGGGCGGAGGCGGAGCTGGTCTACCCGGACGGCAGGCCTCCCGTGACGAAGGTGAAGGAAGTGACCAGAGCCGTGACGGAGCTTATGGGTCTGGACAGAAAGCAGTTCACCCAGATCGCCATGATAGCGCAGGGAGATTTCCAGAAGCTTCTGTTTGCGGACACGGAGGCCCGCAGCGATATTTTCCGGCAGATATTCGACACGGGGCTGTATCAGCGGCTTCAGGAGCGGCTGAAGGAGGAGGTTCGGCAGCAGGGGAACGAATACGAGGATCTGAAGAAGAGCATCAGCCAGTATATGGACAACATTCGGTGCGGGGAGGCCGGGGAGCTGTCCGATACGGGCCTCAAGCTGCAGGCGCTTAAGCAGGAGAGGTTCGACGGCAGGGTGAGCGAGGGGCTGGGGCTGCTGGAGGCTCTGTGCAGGGAGGACCAGGAGAACCTGCGGCTGCTGGAGGAGGAGATGGCGGGGCTTGACCGGGAGATAGAGGGGGCAAACCAGCTGATCGGAAATATCCATAGGACAAAGGAGCAGCAAAGGGCGCTGGAGGAGAACCGACGGCAGCGGGAGGCGCTGCAGGAAAGGCTTCGTCAGTCCGAGGAGGCCTTTGCCCGGGCCAGGGAGCAGAATGAACAGTGCCCGCAGCTGGCGCAGGAGCTCCAGAAATGCGGGAGGGACCTGGAGCAGTTCCAGAGGCTGGAGGAGCAGCGCAGGGAGCAGGGCCGCATTCTGAAGGAGACGGAGGAGCTCGGAAAAGAGAAGGACGGGCTTGCCCGGCGCAGGGACAGTCTGGGGGCGGAGCTGGAAAGGGCCAGAGAGAGGCTTGGCGGGCTGGCAGACGCAGGAGAAGTGAAGGAGCGGCTGGAAAACCGGATGAGAACCCTGCAGGAGCAGAGCCGCAGCCTGTGCCGGCAGGAGCAGGAGCTGCGGCAGGAGGCAGGGGAGCGGCAGGACACGGAGCAGCGTATAGAGAGCAGCGCCCGGCAGGCAGAAGAGCTTTCCAAGGAGATCCTTGCGATACAGAGACGGACGGAGGAAATGGGGGACGATGATACCGTGCTGGCTGCGCTGGAGGAGGCGGGAGGCAGGCTGCAGGAACAAAAAGGTCTGCTGGAATGGGAAGAGGCGCAGCTGGCTGAGACGGACAAGAGCGCCCGGGAGACGGCTGAAAGCATGAAGGGCATTTCCTCCAAGCTGGAGGCCCTGCGGGCGGAGGCGGAGAGGCACGGCCGGGAGCAGGAGGCAGTGAAGGATGCCCGGGAGAGGGAGGCTTCCTGCCGCCATAGGCTGGAGGAGGAAGAACAGAGGCGGAATGCCCTGCGGGAGCAGGCGGAGGGTCTTCGGGCTTCCCAGAAGTCCGTGGACGCTCTGGAGGCCGAAAGGGCTCATGCCGCAGGGCAGGCCAAGGCCGGGGAGGCGCAGCTGTGTGAGACAAAGGCCCAGTGGGAAAGGGTGAAGGATGCGGATCTTCGCCTGATCTCCCTGCAGCAGAGACAGAGGGAGCTGGAGGACAGGAGAGGACAGCTTGAAGGGCTGCAGGCGGAGCGGACAGGGCTGCAGGAAGAGCAGGAGAGGCTGCTCCGTGCCCAGAGAGAGTATTGGGAGGCGGAGGCGGAGAGACGCAGGCTCTCCGCTGCCTATGAGGACATGGAGAGGCGGTTCCTGAACGGGCAGGCAGGACTTTTGGCCAGAGGGCTGGAGGAGGGGGAGCCCTGCCCGGTGTGCGGCTCCGTGCATCATCCCGGGCCGGCTCGGATGCCCGAGAGCGTGCCGGAGAAGGATGAGCTGGAGGGGCAGAAGAGACAGCTTTCCAGGGCGGAGGCCAATGCGGAGCGGCGAAGCGCCGATGCAGGACACTTTCTGGAGCAGCTGTCCCGGCGGAGGCGGACGGCAGTGGAGGTGGGATGCAGGCTGCTGGGACATGCCGCAGAGGAGACGGCGTCTCTCTGGCGGGAGGCGGCAGAGCAGGAGGAGCGGAGAAGACTTTGTCAGGAGCCTGACGAAGAGCAGGAGCAGAGGGAGAACCTCTGGCAGGGAACGGCCGGAAGACAAGAGCGGCAGGAGGCGGCAGAGCAGGAAATTCTGGCGTCTCTCTGGCGGGAGGCAGCTGCAGAGCAGCAGGCGGTGGGACAGGAGCTTCAGAGGCTGGAAGCGATTCTGAAGAAGACAAAAGAGGAATGTGGACAGAAGGAGGAGCTGGAGGGGCTGGTCAGAACCGGGGAGGAAGCGCTAAAAGAGCTGGAGCTGAGACTGCAGGAGGCCGGACAGCGGTGGAATGCCGCCGGAGGGCAGCTGGAGGAAAGGGTGAGGCAGCTTGACAGATTCCTTATGGGAATGGGACTTTCCCCGGAGCCGGAGACGGGCTGGCGGGAGAAGCTGGAGCAGGCCTCCGGCCCCGTGCAGGAAAAATGGGAGCTAAGAAGGACAGAGCTGGAGAGGGCCCGGAAGGACAGGAAAAGGCTGGAGGAGCTGGAGCAGAGGCTTGTACAGGAGCGGGAGGAGGAACGCCTGCTGGAAAAGAGCATCGGGGAGCTGAACCAGCAGGCGGCGAATCTGAGAGGCCGCAGGGAGACCGGGGAAAGCCAGCTGGAGCGGGAGGCCCAAAAGCTGCAGAAGGCGCTGGAGGAAGCCGCCGCCCTGCTGGGGCAGGCAGCGGGCGGGCCCACAGAAAGGGGGATCGGCCGCCTGACAGCATTATATACATACACCGAAGACTGTCTGCGACAGCTTTCCGGGAGAGGGGAGGCGGTCAGGGCACGGATCGCACAGCGGCAGGCGCTGGAGGCCGACCGGAAGCAAAAGGAGCAGGCGATGTCCCAGCTTTTGCTGGGGCAGAGGGAGGCGGAGAAGCTTCTGGAGGGGATCCGGAGCAGGCAGCAGGAGAAAAGGCGGCGTCTTGAGGAGAGCCTTTCCGGGCTTTCCGGCATTCTGGCGGGCAGCTGGGAACTGGTTTTAAGGCAGGAGGCGGGCGCTGAGGAGGAGACTGAGACTTTGCTGTTGGAGACGGCTTCCAAGGCGGAGAGCGCTCTGGCAGCGGAGCAGGCCCGGGTCAGGGAGGCTCTGGAGGGCAATGCCGAGGCACTGCAGGAGAAGCAGCGGCTGGAGGAGCTGCTGCCCCGGACGGAGGCTTCTGTCAGGAAGCTGGAGGAGGACATTCGAAGGAAAGAGATGGAGCTGGCCGGGAAGACGGCGGAAAACGAAGCCAGGGGCAGAGGAATCCATGAGCTGGCCGAGGAGCTGAAAACGGAGCGCAGGGAGGACATCGAGGAGAGGGCCGCCCTGCTGCAGAAGCGCAAGGTACAGCTGGAGGAGCTTCTGGACAAGGCGCAGCAGGAATATACGGACTGCCGCAGGGAGGACGAACGGCTGGCTGCCGCCGTCCATACGCTGGAGGAGCAGATTCTGGGAGCCGGAGAGGCGGCCCGGGTCAGCGAGGAGGAGGTCTTGGACAGGCGGGAGCAGCGGCAGCAGAGGAAGCGGGAGCTTGACAGAAAACGGGACAGAAGGAATGCGGCGCTTTCCGGCAACCGGGAGATCCTGCGCAGAGTCAGGGAGAGTCAGGGCGACATACTGGAGGCGGAGAAAAGGTTCGTCTGGCTGCGGGCTCTCTCCGACACGGCCAACGGAAGGCTTTCGGGAAAGCGGAAGATAGAGCTGGAGACGTATGTGCAGATGACCTATTTCAACAGAATCATAAGACGAGCGAATCTGCGCTTTCTGGAGATGAGCGGCGGACAGTACGAGCTTGAGAGGGACGAGGAGGGGGACAATCAGAAAAAGACGGGGCTGGGGCTTGCCGTGGTGGATCATTACAACGGCACCCGCCGCAGCGTGAAGACGCTCTCCGGAGGAGAGTCCTTTCAGGCGTCTCTGTCCCTTGCCCTGGGGCTGGCGGACGAGATACAGTCCAGTGCGGGAGGGATCAGGATGGACTCTCTGTTCGTGGACGAGGGCTTCGGCTCTCTGGACGAGGAGGCGCTGGCGCAGGCCATAAAGACCCTGACGCATCTCACGGAGGGCAACAGACTGGTAGGGATCATCTCTCATGTCTCGGAGCTGAAGGAAAAGATAGACAGGAAAATCATTGTGACAAAGGAACGGGGGAAGGACGGCGTCAGCAGCCGGGTGCGGATCCTGTGACGGCATTTTCAAACGATTGAATCAATGCCCGTCTCGGCGGGCATGGGGGTATAATCATGAAAGAGTTTTTATACAAGGTGGTGGAGCTGATCGCAAGGATCCATAACCGCCTGCTGCAGCTGAACGATGCCTACGAATATAATTTTACGGACAAGGAGCTGCATTTTCTGATCATAGGGGCCCTTGGGATGGGCATGGTGTTCGTGGTGCATCCCGTCTTTAAGTGGCTGGCAAAGAACAACCATATCATGGTCATCAGCTGGATCTATGTATTCACACTGATCATTGTCATCACCCTCTGGCCGATCTCGATGGCAAAGG
>CANOFQ010000056.1 GCA_947565325.1 uncultured bacterium | reverse complement strand
TTTAAAAACATCCATAAAGTAGACGGAGCTGAAAAAGGTCTTGAAATGCTTCCAGATCGGATCCGCCCAAGGACTGTTGATAAATCCCTTTGTCGCCACAAAATCCTTAAACGCAATCTGGATTCCATACATGGGCACGTAGGCGAAAATCAGAAAATAGAGGAATGCAGGCAGGATAAATAGGTACAGTACCCAGTTTCTCCTTATCTTAAGCCATGTCTTGGCCCACTTTCCTTTTTTTCCGTCCCTTGCCCCGAACAGCCGCCCTCTAAAGCCCCCTTCAGATCCCTTCCTGTTTCCCCCAAGGCCTTTCTGGGGCGCCCTGATCTCTTCCTTTTTCACTATACCATTCATCATTTCCCTCCTTGCTGTGTTTTTCCGTTTCTGTTCTCATTGTACGTTCCGGGGCCCGGTCCGTAAATTGACACAATTTAAGGAACCACTCTCAAAATTAAACTCCCTGAAAAAAGGCCGCTCTCTCCCATCCCTTGCAAACTTTAAAGTCAACTGACAAAATCAATGCTTTTTCGGCAAAAATCTCCGCCGGCCGCACCCTTAAATTTTGGCAGCATAACCTTTAATTCCAGCAATGTACAAGGCTCTCCCCCTTCTCTATAATGAGTTCTGGACATACGGCATGGTCTTATCATACAAAATCAACTATAGTGAGGAGGAACGAATATGCAGAAACATGAAAACTGGACAGAAGAAAAGCTGGACTCCCTGCTGACCACCCCTTCAGAGGCGCTGGTTCAGGATATTCGGAATCTGGATGGCGATGTTCTGGTATTGGGGGCAGGGGGCAAAATGGGCCCTACCCTGTGCCTGCTGCTCCGAAACGCCCTCAAGGAGGCCGGACTGGAGCAGCAAATCAAGGTAACGGCGGTCTCCCGGTTCAGCGACCCGCTGGCCGCCCGGCTGCTGAAGGAAAACGGAATCCGGATCATCAGCAGCGACCTGCTGGCTCCCGGCGCTCTGGAAGCGCTTCCTGACGCTCCCAACATTATTTATATGGCAGGGCGGAAGTTCGGAACCGACGGGCAGGAGTATCTGACATGGGCCATGAACACCTGGCTGCCCTCCAGAGTGGCCCAGCGGTATAAGGCTTCCCGCATCGTGGTTTTCTCCAGCGGGAACATCTACCCCAAGGTTCCCGTCCACAGCGGCGGCGCAACGGAGGAAACCCCCACGGAGCCCGTAGGAGAATACTGCATGTCCTGTCAGGGACGGGAGCGGATATTTGAGTACGCCGCAAAGACCTTCGGCACCAAGGTGGCGCTGTACCGCCTGAATTACGCCGTCGACCTCCGCTATGGCGTGCTCTACGATCTGGCCCGAAGCATTTTAAGCGGCGAGCCCATATCTGTTGTCACTCCCAGCTTCAACTGCATCTGGCAGGGCGACGCCAACGAGGCTGCCCTGCGCCTGCTGCTCCACGCCGATAAGAATGTCTTTAAGCTTAATGTGACGGGCCCGGAAACAGCGAGCGTGCGCAAAACCGCCCAGAAGCTGGGCCGGCTTCTGGGAAGGGAACCTGTCTTTACCGGTCAGGAGCAGGACACCGCCTATCTGAACGACGCCGGAAAAATGTTCTCCCTTTTCGGCTATCCCGCCGTTTCTCTGGACACCCTGATCCAATGGCAGGCCCAGTGGATCATAGACGGAGGCAGGACACTGAACAAGCCCACCCATTTCGAGGAACGAAAGGGAAGCTACTGACCCACAGCCAGCGGCTGGACAGTGAAACTGAAAAGGCAATGAAAAAAGGACAATAAAAAAAGACAGTAAAAAATGACAGTAAAAAAGAAAGGACAATCCCCATGGACAGACATGAGAAAGCATTGGAAATCCTGCACAGCGGCACCCTGATTCCCGCCATTCCTCTGGTTCTTGACCAGAACCGTAGATTTCATCCCGCCCTTCAGCGCCGTCTGGTCCGGTACTATCTGGAGGCCGGCGCAGGAGGCGTGGCGGCAGCCGTACATACCACCCAGTTTGAGATCCGGGATCCGAAATTCAGCCTGCTCCGCCCAGTGCTGGAGACAGTGGCCCAAGAGCTGGACGATTTTGAAAAAACCTCTGAAAATCCCGTAGTGCGCATTGCCGGCGTATGCGGGGAAGCTCCTCAGGCCAGACAGGAGGCGCTTCTGGCCAGGGAGCTGGGATATGACGCCGTTCTCCTGAGCCCCGGAGGCCTCAACCACCTCTCCGAGGAGGAAATGCTGTGCCGCACGCAAGAGGTTGCCGCCCTGATGCCCGTCATCGGCTTCTATCTGCAGAATTCCGTGGGCGGCAGACGCTTCTCCTTCTCCTATTGGAAGCGGCTTTCCGACATCCCAAATGTGGTGGCCGTCAAAAGCGCTCCCTTCAACAGATACCAGACTCTGGATCTGGTGAGAGGCTGCGCCGCTTCCTCCCGCCGTGATCAGGTAGCGCTCTACACCGGGAATGACGACAATATTATATCCGACCTTCTGACCCCGTTCCAGTTCGAGATAGACGGACAGAGGGTCACAAAGTATTTTGTGGGCGGCCTGTTGGGTCACTGGTGCGTCTGGACAAGGAAGGTGGCGGAGCAGTTTCACGCCGTCAAGGCATATCAGGGAAAGGAAAGCATTCCTGCCCGTCTCCTGACGCTGGGGGCACAGATCACTGACTGCAACGGCGCTTTCTTCGATGTGGCAAACGGATTTGCGGGCTGCATCGCCGGCGTCCACGAGGTTCTTCGCCGTCAGGGCCTGATGGAGGGGATCTGGTGCCTGAACCCGCAGGAAACCCTTTCTCAGGGCCAGAAGGAAGAGATCGACCGAGTTTACGGGATGTATCCCGAGCTGAACGACGATGCATTCGTGAAGGAATTCTTAACCGGCCTGAAAAATCCCGCCTGAGGAACTTCCCAGACAGCCCTGCAGCCGGAGCTGATTGCGTCCTGCTGCGCTTTATGCAACGGCATAAAGTCAGCAAAGCAGACCTGACTCATTGCTTGCGGGAGTCAAATACCCCGCAGCAAGCTGCAGGGTATTGACCCTCGCGGCATTCGTCAAATGCTCGTGCAAGCAACGGCATAAAGTCGGCAAAGCAGACCTGACTCATTGCTTGCGGGAATAAAGCGGCAAAGCAGAGGAATCAACAAAACAGCCAAACAAAAAAACATAGGAAACAAGAGCAAAATGAACGATCTCAGACACACACTGTATGAAATTATCACAAGAGAAAAAGAGTATCTATACGCCTTCGGGGAGGACATCTTTCTGCATCCCGAGCTGGGATACCGGGAACACCGCACCCATGCCAAGGTGCAGGAGGCCCTTCTCCGCATAGGCGTCACGGACATGGCCACCTGGGGCCTCACCGGCATAAAGGCATGGCTTCCGGGCTGCCGAAGCTCCCTTTTCCCCAGAATCGCCATTCTGGGAGAAATGGATGCGGTAGTCAGCCCTTCCCATCCTCAGGCCGACCCTCTTACCGGCGCCGCCCATGCCTGCGGCCACCACGCCGGCCTCACCGCCATGCTGGGGGCCGGGCTGGCCCTCTCCAAGGCCCTGCCCCAGCTGGCAGGAAACATCTGTCTGATCGCTGTGCCTGCGGAGGAATATGTGGAAATAGACTACCGCAGGAGCCTGCTGGCCTCCGGGCAAATCCGTTATCTGGGCGGAAAGCAGCAGCTCATCAGCGAGGGCTGTTTCGACGACGTAGACATGGCCATGATGGTGCATGCCCTGTCCGACGCCCCTTCCCCGGAAATCTGCGTCTCTTCCACAGCCGGGGGCTTCATCGGCAAGTCCGTCCGCTTCATAGGGCGGGAGGCACATGCGGGAGGCGCCCCCCATTTGGGAATAAATGCCCTGAATGCAGCCATGGCTGCCATCATGTGCATCCATGCCCTGCGGGAGACCTTTCGGGATGAAGACCATGTGCGGATTCATCCCATCATCACCAAGGGCGGGGATATGGTAAATACCGTGCCGGCAGACGTGCGCATGGAAAGCTATGTGCGCGCCGCCTCCTTGGATGCCCTGGCGGATGCCAACGCCAAGGTGAACCGGGCCATCCGGGGGGCGGCCTACGCTCTGGGGGCGGCCGCCGAGACAGAAGATCTTCCCGGCTACCTGCCCTTAGAGGAGTCGGAGACATTGTCACGGGTCTTTTCGGACAATGCGTCCCTCTTGTTTCCTGAAGCCTCCCTGCACAGGAACCGCCCTTTTTGCGGAAGCACGGATATGGGGGACCTGTCTTATCTCATGCCGGTGATCCAGCCCACGGTCAGCGGCTTCGCCGGTGCCCTGCACAGCAAGGAGTTCCGTGTGACGGATCCCCGGATGGCCTATCTTGCCCCGGCGGTTCTGATGGCGGCCACTGCCGCAGATTTACTCACGGACGGAGGGCATGCCGCCGCAGATATCCTGAAAGGCTTCCCGCCGAGAACCAAGGAACAGCACGGTTTCCTATGGCGGAGCTTCCTCTCTCCCGGCTCCCTGCCTGAAGAGGAAAAGGCGCTGCAGGATATGAGCCGTGCCGGACAAAGGACAGACAATGAACCCCGGAAATAAGAAAGCACTGAATCGCACAGAAAAAACCATGCAGAAAAGAGGCTATCATGAATACACCGCTGATTATACTGACCATTGCCCTATTTGTGCTGCAGAGCCTGAGCCTGAAGCTGGTAAAGGCCAAAACCACAGAAGAAAAGCTGCTGTGCAACTGCTTCTTCACCCTATTTGCAGCCGTGCTGACGGGTATGGCATGCCTGCTCTTCCCCGGGCTGAGCGGCTTCAGCCCCGCCACCCTCCTCTGCGGAGGGCTGTTCGGGCTCTGTTTCTCCATGACAATAATGTTTTACTTATCCGCTGTCTCCTGCGGCCCTCTCTCCTATGCCTCCTTCTATCTGTCGGCCAGCATGCTGCTGCCGGCCGGTGCCGGAATCCTGTTTTTCCGGGAAGAGCTGTCCGCTGCCCTGGCAGCTGCGCTGGTTTTCTTTCTGGCAGCCTTCTGCTGCCTGAGCACAGAGGGAGGGGCGCAAAAAACTGGAAAGCGCTGGCTCCTCTTCTGCTTCCTGACCTTTCTGTGCAACGGCAGCTGCGGTATCGTCCAAAAGACACAGCAGCAGCTCACGGGCGGCAGAGAAGCTGCGAGCATGATGTTCATAGGCTTCGGCTGCGGAGCCCTCTGCTATGCCATCTGTCTGTTTCTCATGGCCCGCCGGCACAGCGGACAGAACATCCCGCCCAAAGCCAGCCCCCTCGCCGTCCTGCGGCTCAACCTATTGCCCGTCTGCCTTCTGGCGCTTTCCTCTATGGGAGGCAATCTTCTTCTGACCTATCTCTCCGGACAGACAGACGGAAGCTACCTTTTCCCTCTGGTTCAGGGCAGCATCATTCTGGGCGTCACAGTCTGTTCCGTTGTCTTTTTCCGGGAGAAGCTTACCCTGCGGGGAAAGCTGGGCATTCTGGCAGGCACTGCAGGCATCATCCTACTGAATCTATAAAGAAAGGAATTCAACATCATGTTCAGAATCGGTATCATCGGATCCGACAGCTCCCATGCATCGGCTTTTTCCAAGCTGGCAAATCTGCCGGACGAGAACGGAAGCTTTCTTTTTCCCGATGTGAGAGTGACTCATATTTTGGGGGATACGCCCCTCTCCGCCGCCTCAGTGGCGAGGGACTGCAGAATCCCCCAAGTGGTAGAGGCCGTGGACGAAATGTACGGCAAGGTCGATGCCGTCATGATCCTCTACCGGCACGGCGGACTGCACTGTCAGAGCGCCCTTCCCTTTCTGGAGCAGGGCATTCCCGTCTGGATAGACAAGCCCGTGACCATAGACCCGGAGGAATGCAGGACACTGATCCGGCTGGCAAAGGCTACGAACACCCTTCTGGCAGGGGGCTCCACCTGCAGATACTGTCCCGACGTACTGCGTCTGAGGAACGAATTCCTGCGCCTGCGCAAAGACGGCACCTTCGTTTCCGGCGCTTTCAACTTCCCCGGAGAAATCCACAGTCCCTATGGCGGCATCTACTTTTACGGCGGCCATGGGGCGGAAATTCTCACCACTATTTTCGGAACGGATCTCCGAAGCATCAAGGCCGATGTCCACTGTGACAACTTAATTGCCCTCGCAAAATATGATAACTTTACAGTCACCGTCAATTTTTCTGAGGTGCCCAGCTTTTACGCCGCCCTATACGCTTCCTCTGAGGTTGTGTGGTCCGGCATAGACATTTCCGGTATCTACCGGATAGGGTTTTCCAGGTTCGTGGAAGCTCTGCGGCGGGGCGCTCCCTTAGAGCCGCCGGAAAATCTCCTCCTTCCGGTGCGGATCCTGAACGCTCTGGAACGTGCCATCCGGGACGGAGAGGCCAGACTTTGATCTGTGCCAGAAGCCCTGCCTCCATAGGGCAGCCCGCTGTCATGGCATTAACGGCAGATGCGCATTATGTTCCCGCTGAAGTCGGCTGCGATCAAAGCTTCTCCGTCCACAACAGGCGCCTGGTTCACAGGGGAGCCGATTTTGTAGCCCGCTATCTGCTTACCGTTCTTGTCAATGACATAGACCATGCCGTCCGATGCCCCGAAGCAGAGATTATCGCCTATGGGAACCACAGCGCTGTCCACTGTGGCTATGCCTCCGCTGCTGTAGGGAGACGTATAGATAAGGTTCCTGCCCGTTTCAAATGTCCAGAGGATTTCAAGGCTTTCCGTTTCAACGGCTACAACCCCCCTATTTGTGGTCCCCATATACATAATGCCTCTTTCTATATATGGCGTTGTGGCGCTGTTGAAAGTATAGCCTTCGATCTCTCTGTATTGCAATGTCTGTCCGGAATTTATATCGATCTTGTATATCCTGCTCCATGACCCGGTAAACAGACAGCCCTCATATACGGCAGGCGTCATGACAAAATAGCTGAGCTTATGGCTGTTGTTCGTCCAGAGTATCTCTCCCGTTGCCGCATCCAGCGCATAGAGTCTGTCCCAGTGGGCACCCACAAATAATAGGTTTTCGTACAGCACAAGGCCGGAAGGGGACGTATTGCCGCCCGACAGCCTTTTATGCCAGACCTGGCTGCCGTCGGAAAGCTTCAGACAGTAAACCTGCTGCTGGCCGCCGCAGTAAGCATAATCCTCGTTTACTGTCACACTGCTGCTGGAATTGTTGGGATAAAGCAATTCCACCTTCCTGCTCCATATGACGTTTCCCGAAAAATCAAGACAGTAGACATTTCCCTCCGTATCCTGCGTGACAATTTTATCGTCCATGATTTGAATGTCGCTCTTAACGGAATTCTTTGTCTTGTATTTCCAGAGCAGCTCCCCCGTTTCCCTGCAGACGGCTGCAATCCCGCAGTCCTTCGGCCAGCCGTCGTCAACCGTGCCTGCGATTACTGCACCCTCTCCCACCGCCGGAGCGGAGTAGAGGATGTTGCCGCCAAGAGAAACGCTCCATGAGCATGTCCCTGAGGGCACGGTTTCTTCAAAATCATTATAGTGGCAGCGGCTTCCCTTAAGCGCTCCGCCCTCCAGCGCCACGCTTCTGACCGTGGCAGGGGAAGCGTCGATGCCACCCGTGTCTGGCCTCGAGGTAGTGATATTGAAAATACCGCCGATCTCATTGAGGTAGTTGTAATGCCAATGCCCGAAAACCCATGCCAGAAGATTGTGTTTCTTTAAGTCGATTTCCAGCCTGCCGTCCGATAAGACGAATCCCACCTCGTCACTGGCACAGAAATCGTGGTTAAATACCATGATCTTCTTATCCGACGCCACATACTTAAGATCATTTATGACAAATGCCACCACATCACTTTCCGTGTATTTTGCCGCTACGTCGCCGTGAACGATGGGCGTGACAATATAATGAATCTTGCCTACATCAAAGGAATACATGACGGGGCCGTAAATACTTTCGAACAGAGCCTCCCCGTAGTCTCCCCAGTGGACATAGTCATGGTTGCCGATCACGTACCTGACGGGAATCCCCATGTTTTCACTGTTCATATCCTTAATATGGGCCTTCAGCCCGTCCACATAGCAGATATCTCCCGTATGTACAATAAATGCAGGACGTGTCTTTTCTGCCACCTGGCGGAGCTTCCCGATCCACCGGCCGGCGCCGCCGGCACCCACCTCGCTGTCTGTCACCTGCAGGAACGTATGATCTGTCAGGTCGGTCTCCAGTCGGTCAAGCGCAAAATCATAGCCAGTTTCCTTGTCCGAAACCGGGATATAATAGTCGGATGACCAATAATTCGCCGGAACGGTGACGGTGATAAAGCTCGCCTTGTGCCAACGGTTCAGAAAGTATCTGCCCGCTTCGTCCGTCAGCACAACTTCCTTTCCGTTGCTCACCGCAACCGAAGCCAATGGCATGCCGGTTCCACCGTCATATACAGTCCCTGAATAGCCATGTAAATTCGATTCTGTAAACTGTTCCATTGTATTGAAATCCCCCTTGATCCTTTTGTGTTCAGCACGAACGAAGCATTGCCGGCAGCTTCCGCATCAATGGGGTATCGTCACTCCCTGCAGCGCTTCAGCTTCGTGCCAATTATAAAGGAAGCGGTGGCTGCGGTCAAGAGAGCAGTTTGATTTTCTGAAGCCTTTCCGATGCAAAGACGGCAAAGCTTGATTTCCTGAAAACTTTCTAATAATAAAGACAGCAAAATGGGTTGCAAAACAAGAGGAAGCAGGGTATAGTAACAGCATATCAGCCTGCCCGGTACATGATGGCAGTCAGAATCAGGAAAGGATACATTATGATGAACGTGTTTGAAGCTGCTCTCTTTGACGAGCTGGAACCCCTTTACCCGGACACCTCCCCACAGAAGGGTGCCAATCTGTATAAGGTTGCCGTTCCGTCTGAAACCTATGCCGGCATACATATCATGCTTTCCGGCCTGACGCCGGGAAAATTCGTCACTTTCGAAGTGACTCCGCCCCTGCGCATGACTAAAACGACAAAAGAGGACGGTACGCAAGTGGAGCGTTGGGACCCGGATCATCGCTGGAAGCTCTTTGAATTGCTGCCCCTGCCCGTGGAGGCGAATACCGGCGCTGTTTCCCGGACAGAATGGATGAGTCAGGACGTAAATGAATATGTCATCAGACGGGCTCCGTTTATGGTGTATGACGTGCTGCGCCCCTGCGGCTGTGTGATCCCCGCCCAAGGCGCAGTGATGGCCTTGGCCTTTCGCTGCAAGGCGGACGGAAATAAGCGGGAGCTGAAAAAATGGGAGCTTACCGTGTCCCATGACGGCATATCCCGCCGCCTCACATTTGAAGTAGAGGTCTATCCGGCCAAGGTTCCGGAAGCCGGGCAGAATGACCACAAATATATCAACTGGCTTGGCTGCCATGCCATTGCCTCTTACCACAATGCCCCTTTGTTCAGCGAAGAATGGTACAGAATGTTTGAAAAATATCTGAGGCTGGGGAAGTACGGAAGGCAGAACATGGCTCTGCTCCCCATAGAGCTCTATTTTGACCTTCGGGAAAACGGCCCTGTACTGAACGAAGAAAAATTGGACCGGCTGGTGGCAATATTGGATAAGGTGGGGATTTACTGGATAGAAGGCGGCCATCTGGCAGGCCGCAGGAACGGCGAATGGGAGGCCGTGGAGGCCGAGCTCTCCCTGACTCATAGCCTCCTCCCCGGCAGCGGAGAACAGGAACTGGAAGATATCTGTGCACAGCTCTACGCCTACCTGAAAAAGAAGAAGCTTACAGAACGGTGGATACAGAGCCTTATGGACGAACCTCTTGACTGTCTGGCAGATGCATATACTGCCGGAACCCGGGCAGTCAGAAATGCCATGCCCGGGATTCCGGTGATCGATGCCACCATTGCCCGGGAATCCATTGCCGGAACAGTGGACTATTGGTGCCCCACTATCAATAAATATGAAAAGTACCGGGATTTCTTTGACCAGCGGCACCATAAGGGCGATCATATCCTCGTCTACACTTGTCTGGATCCTGCCGGGAATTTCTGCAACAGACTTCTGGACCAGGAGCGGCTCAGACAAGTCTGGCTGGGCTGGGCTCCCGCCCTGTACCACAATATAGAAGGCTATCTCCACTGGGGAGGCATGTTCATGAGCCAGCTTGATTTCTACCGGCTCAGCTCCCCCCTGCCGGACATCACCGACTATGACACAAGCCGTAACACATGTCTTCCAGCCGGCGATCCGGCCGTAATGTTTCCCGGATTCCATGAAGTGTATTCCAGCACCCGGCTGGAGGCCCACCGAATCGGTCTGGAGGATCTGGTGCTTCTGCAGAGGACAAATGCGAAGGATCCCGCAGGAACGGCAGAGCTTGTGAAGCGGGTGTTCCGCCGGTATGATGATTACGAAAAGGGTGTCACCGTATATAGGGAAACCAGACGGCTGCTTTTAGAGAAGGCCTCTGCGCTTTGAGAGACTGCGGCACAAGGTCAGCAAAGCTGACTTGACTCATTGTCTGCGGGAATCAAGCTGTTCGTGAAAGTACGGAAAGAGTGACGCCCCGGTATCTTATAGCTTAGCTGTAGGATACTGGGGCGTCACTCTTTCCCGTCACCGTTCCAGAACGTCACTTCGGCCTTTCCCGTCTCCATACAGCAGCTCGCTGATCTTCCTTGCCTCCTCCGAAAATGTGACACGGTCCAGATAATCTCTCACCCGGATCTCTATGACCTCCTCGGGCACCGTCTCTTGTCTGGAGATCCACTGCCACCCGTCGATCTTCTCAAAACCGTCAGATCTCAGCTTATAGACATACCCGACCCCGTCCGGATCCAGCGAGCCGTACTGCAGCTGGGTCACGCCGTCACTGCAGGTGAACTCCCGCCTTCCCTCCGGGCTGTCCGGATACCACCTGATGGGCAGTGCGAAAGGGATCACCTCTTCCAGCGTCTCTGCGGCATAGATGGCCCTCTGGGACTCTCGTTCACATTCCCCCGATGCGGCATGGGGAACCACTACGTCAAACCGATACTGGCTGCCATGGTACAGATACTCAGGCCTGCCGTTCAGATCCGCTGCCTGTGCCTTTTGGACGGCCATGTGGCATCTGCCCCATTCCTCGTCCCCATACCGGTATGCCGCCTCCGTGACTCCCCGCAGGACGAAGCCTGCCTTCTCGTAGCACCTTCTGGCTCCCTGATTCACATCGAACACGTTGATTCCTACCGAATCCACCCCGGTCACGGCAAAGGCATACTTCAGCGCAAGCCCGATCATCCGGGTTCCGTTTCCCTTGCCCCTCAGATCCGGGTCCAGCACTACGAATTTCAGGAACCCTGAATTATCCGCTGCGTTTACAGAATAGCAAAAGAACCCTATAGGCGTGCCGTCATCTTCCGTGGCAATGAACCCATGGCCGTCCCACTCTCTGGCATCCCTTTCCAGCAGCCCCTCCATGGACTCCTGCGACACCGGGTAGGGAAGCAGATCCCCGCACCACAGCCTATGGGTCCTCTCATCCTTTATCCATTTTGAAATATGTTCATAATCACACCGTCCAAAATATGGCCGAAGTCTCACGCCTGTCCACCCCTCTTCACCTTTTCGTATTAGTGTCAATGCCGTTTCCCGTTCCGCATCGCCCCTCACCGCACCCGTTCTCTATCTCTTTTTATATTCTCCCAGCTCCAGAGAGGCGTCCAGCGCCTTCTTGATCTCCTCCTCATAGGTCGGATTGCAGTTCCTGCCGCTCCCGCAGTTCCAGCTCACCGCCATGAGATACTCCAGCGTCCCGCTGTTGCCCCGTATAGGGCTGTTGGTCAGCCCCAGTATGTCCAGGCCGCTCTCCCTGTAAAATCTGCACAGGCTCATAAGCACCTCTTCCAGCACGGGCCGCTGGTTGATGTCTCCGTTCCTTCGGATCTCGGCGGAATCCACCTCGTAAATGGGCTTCACCAGACAGACCATGAGGCCTTGATCCTTGAGAATCCCTCTGCACACCGGCAGTGCCTTTTTCAGCGACAGATAAGACAGATCCAGAGAGATCATCTCCGGTCTCGGCTCCAGCGCCGTCAGCCTCTCGTCGGACAGATTCGTCCGCTCCATGTTGACCACTCTTGCGTCCGTTGACAATTTCCCCGCCAGCTGGCCGAACCCTGCATCCACCGCATATACCCGTGCCGCACCGTGCTGCAGCCAGCAGTCCGTGAAGCCCCCCGTTGAGGCTCCGCAGTCCAGCACCACCTTGCCCGCCGCATGGATGCCGAACCGCTCCAGCGCAGCCTCCAGCTTAAAGCCGCCCTTGTTCACGTACTGCTTTTTATAGAATTCCTTGATCCTGACGAACCCCTCCGCCGGCACCTTTTCATATAGGCTCCATACCGGCTGGTCGTTCACCAGCACCTTCTTCATCATTACCCAAGTCTGGGCCTCCTTCTCGTCCGTGAAAAAGCCCTCCTCCAGCAGCTTCTCCCAGACCGTACATGTCTTCCGCCTCTTCTCCCTCATGTCAGCTCCCGGTATGTCCCTTCCCGCCCTTGTCCGGCTTCTTGTCCGGCTCTCTGCCCTTGTCCGGCTCTCTGCCCTCGTCCGGCTTCCCGGCCCTTTTTCGCCTTTTATCATAGCATGACCGGAGCGGCATTGCAATCACAACCGGCGAACAGGAAAAAACATATACTGTTTTCCCGTCTGGGGGCAGGTAAAATCATGCACGGCACCTGCCAGAGTATATTTGTTGTCTTCCATATATTCCAGCATCTCCGGGAAGGTATTCCCGTTCTCACATTCCACATATAGATATTCGTAGCCCGGCACCACCCATTTTGTCCAGCCCTCCGGGGCTTCCGCATCCTCCTCACATTCCACCCCCGCCAGATACAGTCCCTTGCTGAATCCGTCCTCCCATGGCCTGAAGGAGCGGGAAAAGTCGGACATAGCTCCCCAGATTCCGGCTATGCCGCCCTTTTCATCCTTCTTCGCAAGATGCTGTACCTCCCCGAAATGAGAGTTGGCATCCTCCCACAGCCTCTGGACGAACCCCTCTCCGTCCATGGTGGAGCCTTCCTTGCCGATCACTGTAAACACTTCTTTTACACACTTTTTTACTTCCATTCCTGCACCGCCTCCCTGAGATTCCTATTTTCAGTACCCTTCTTTATACTTCCCTTAACCATCCTCCAAATTGAAGGAGGGCTATCAGAGTCGTTCCTTGACCAGCCTGCAGCAGAGTATCCGCAATCCTTATAAACGCTTCACCGGTATCCATATACCGCTTTCATAGCTGCCGGTTTCCGTATCCCCGTCGGAATACCATTCAACAGTGACATGGAACGCCATCTCGAACTCCTTGTTCCCGGGAAGCCATTCCCTGAATATCCGGGTGTTCACCGTCTGCAGCGCATCCGGCATCACGCCGCTGCATCTGAATTTCGCCCATTCGCTGGCAGGGATCTCAAAGACCTTCATGCCCTCCGGCACCTCTCCCCCCTGATATGCCCCGGCAATATAATAGCGGAAGTTCTCCATGTTCCCCTCCTCTTCCACGCAGACGCCGAATTCTCCCACCACGCACTCTGCGATGGTCTGCCGGGTCTTCTCCTCACCCGGCTGGCACGGGGCATCGCCGCAGTACCTCCGGCAAAACTCATCCCAGAATTTAGGGATCTCCTGATATGAGTTCTCAAAAGAAAAAACTCTCTCGAACCCTATCATCCTCATCGCTTCCCTCTTTTCAATGACAAACTCCATCCTTCTGCCTCCCTTTACGGAAATTTCAACGAGCAGCGGAAGAAAGACCTTGATCTGGTGGGGCTGTGCCCGAAGCTGCACTGGAGACAGGCCGTGAAAACGGGTAAAGGCTCTGGTAAAGCTCTCCGGCGTATCATATCCATACTTGTAGGCCAGATCGATTATCCGATCTGCTCCCCCGCACCGGTCATCACTCTGGCCGCTTCCCTTCAATACATCCAGCCCTGCCAGATACAGCCTGCGGTTCCTCAGATATTCCCCCACAGAATAGCCCGTCACAATCTTGAAGCCTTTCTGAAAGTAAAAGGGGGAGACATGCACCACATCCGCTACCTCCACAGCACCGATGTCCGTCAGGAGCTGGTCTTCCATAAAATCGATCGCCTTCTTCAAACTCGCCATCCAGTCCATAGTTTCCTCCTTGCCCTTGATGTATCCCATTATACTATATCAAACAAGGAAAGTCCTGCCATTTTCTGCTCTGATTTGTCTCTGCTTTGTCCGAAGGATACATTCTGCCATATATCTCCTGCCGCATACCGTCTCCTCAACATTTTGTTTATTATAATTTTCATTATCCCATAAAAAC
>CANOFQ010000055.1 GCA_947565325.1 uncultured bacterium | reverse complement strand
GTACGGAGATCAGCTTCTGACCCTTTCTACCTGTGACAACCAGAGCACGGAGGGACGGTTTGTGGTAGTAGCGAAAAAAATCGCAAAGGAGTAATGAAAATGACTAAGGCAGCAAGGAAGAAAAGCAGAAGACTGAAAAGGACTGTGCGCAAGACGCTGGGGACGCTGTTTCTGGTCTCTGCACTGATCATAGCGGCCATCCCCGTGGACGGGCTGCGGGCCGAGGAGACGGGAGGGACGGATATTGCGGAGCTGGCAGAGGATACCACGCCGGAGATCAGGGTGGACATCTTTCAGCATGTGCCCAGAGTTTCTCCTTCGGCCACCATATACACTACAGGAGACGGCATATTCCAGTTCGCCTATGTGGATAAGGAAGGAACACAGACGGGATCTGATCTGGAAGTAGTGATTCTGGGATATAAGAAGGAGGGTGAACTGCAGAACGGCCTGCTGGAAATCCCCAATACAGTGGACGCCTACTTGAAGTATTCCTCCAGTGACGGAAATTACGGATTTGCCGCTGTCAATAAAAGAGGCGAATTTCTTTACTATAGGTTTTATGACGATGCCCAGTATGAGAGAGACGAGAACAACCGTTTTGTGCTGGATGCAAACGGAGACAGGATTTTAAAAGCGGACGCAAAGCCGGAATACCGCCGCTGTACCTATGAGAGCAGATCGGCATGGAAGAATCTGGACGTGGAAAAGGATTTTTGGTATTATGACGGAAATATAACTTCTACTACGCCTTCCGAGGGGGCGCCTTCTGTGCCGGTGGAGCCTAAAAATGCAGTCAATGAGCCGGAACGGCCGATCCTGAACGCACCCGTCCATTATATCGGCAGCCAGTATCTGACGCCGGGCACCGGAGCGGATGTGGACACATGGAAGATTGCAGGTGACATTAATGACAAGGAGAGCTGGAGCATTGTAAACACTGCGGAACAGGGTGTTTTCTATGGCGTAGGGAATATCCAGACCCTGACCATAGGCGGGGATCTTATGGGCATAGGAGACCATGCCTTTGACAGCTGTACCCTTATGAGCAGCGTCACCCTGAACAATGGCCTGGAGGCCATCGGCAATTATGCATTTGCGAACTGCATCAATATGAAGACGGCCAATATTGCGGTGGGTGCCAGCGTAAAGACGATCGGTGAACATGCCTTTTATAATTGTCAGGCACTTGAGACTTTCAATATGCCCGTGGCAGTGCAGCAGGTGGGGGATTCTGCCTTTGAGAGCTGTCAGGCGATGACGAATATCTATCTGAACGGTGAAAGCGGCGGGAGCGAGGGCAATTACAATGTGCTGCTGACTCGTCTGGGAAAAAATGTGTTCAAGGGCTGCGGTCTTCTTGAGAAGCTTACCTTCCCGCAGAATTTCAACAATGACGGAAAGGGCGTGGACGTATCCCTCTTTCAGGGCTGTTCTGCGCTGAAGTATATCGAAACCTCCAACGCCGCATTTGACCTGAAGGCGGAAAAGGGTGTAAGCATTGCAGACTTCAAGCGCACGGTTCAGGCAGATTTTTACCTGAGAGGGCTGAAGGATCGGCCTCTTCATGTGACGGCTACGGCAAACCAGATCCCTTACAGCTTCTGGGACGAGGCTCTGCAGAAAAATGTGTATGAACTGACTGTGAATGAGGGCAACGATCCGAATAAGCAGGTTGTCTACCGCGTGGATGAGGGTGACTGTCTGGTATATTTTGAACAGAAGAATCCGATGTCCACTCCTGCGGTGACGCTGCCTTCCACCATAGGCCCCAGAACGGTATCCTCCATAGGGGCAGGGACCTTTCAGGATAAATGCTATCTGGAGCGGGTGACTATACCGGAATCCGTCATGGACATTGCCTCAGGCGCATTTAAGGGCAGCCATAATCTGAAGGACGTGCTTTTTGCGAATCCTCAGGCGGGAATGACCATCGGGGCCGGGGCGTTCAAGACGCAGGATGTGGGAACCCACGCTTGTGGTGCCACGGAGCTTCCCAAAACCCCTGTTCTGAACTTTGTGGGTCCGATCTCTTATGACGCCGCTCCCTTTGCATATGCCATGGATCCCAGCGAGAGGATCAACGTGGGAACCCAGGACGAGACCTATATCAATTATCAGAGCGGATGGCCCACGAATCTTGAGGTGCGGTATAATCCGGCTACTGGCAAGAACACCTTGGTGAATTATCCTATCTTTACGGAGCTTGAGAACGGAAATCCCTATACGGCCGCCAATTATGCATACATTACCCCTGAGTATGAGGCTGCGGCAAAAAATGCGGCATTGAAATATGCGGGAACCTATACGGGCGGCGACGCTTCCCTGACAGATGACGAGCAGGCAATCCTGAATGCGGTGCTCAATATTGAGCTGCCGGAGGGAATTCAGGCCATCGGCACCATGAACGGAAAAGGACTGTTTGAATATAAGGAGGGTGAGTGCGAGCTTCTGAACGATACTGCCAAGGCAAAAATGAAAAAGACCCTTGTGGCAAACGGATTGGCAGAGGTGGAGCCCAATGCGTTCAAGGGCAGCAAGTATCTGACGAGCGTTATTCTGAACGGTGAGACTACTTCTATAGGAGACCATGCTTTTGCAGACTGTGGCATGTTAGAGAAGGCGGAGGTCCCTGCCACGGTAGAAAAGCTGGGTATAGCGCCCTTCCTGAACTGCGGTCTATTAAAGGAAGTGTACTTTAACGGGGGACCGTTTTTCTCTTGTGACGATTCTATTATCTTTGAGATAGAGGTAGATGAGGAAAGCGGGGAGAGAAAGCATACGAAGCTGGTGGAATACCTTGGCGGCAAGCAGCTTCCGCTGATACAGGCAAGAGATCTGGAAGGTATAACAGAGATTTATCCGGAGGCCTTTATGGGTACCAATGTGGTTTCGGCGGATCTGAGCGGATCGATGATAAAGATTGTTCCGGAGAGGCTGTTTAAAAATACCCAGTCGTTGACTTCCGTCATCCTGCCGGACACATGTACGCAGATCCGGGACGAGGCATTTGCAGACAGCTCCATCATTCAGGTGAAGGTGCCGAAGAGCGTCAATGCGATCAGCACGGAGGCTTTTTCAGGATCTACAAACAAAAATAATCTGGTGCTGATCGGGGAAAAAGGCAGTCCAGTAGAAGATTATGCAGAGGTCAATGGAATTAAGTTTACAGAGGGAGACTTTGAGGCGAAATACACAGTAACCTTCTATGATGATTCGACCCCGCCCAAGGTGCTTAAGACGCAGGTGGTTGCCACGGGTAAGGCGGCTTCTCCTCCTACGGAAGAGGAATTGAAAAAGGAATTTGGAGACGACTATACTCTTGAGAGAGAGGGATATGCCTGGTCATGGAAAACCGAAGGAAATTATCTGGCCGTACTTGAGAACACGGATGTGTTCTTGTTCTACACGGCCGATAAGATACGTGAGGTTATTTTCAAAGATGAAAACGGCAATGTTATAGGAAAGCGGATGGTTGTAGAGGGGCAGGCCGCAGAGCCTATGGATGCGCCTGAAAAGGAAGGGTATAAGTTTGTAGGCTGGGAACCGCCTATTACAGAAGTAACAGTAGACATGGAAGTAACCCCGGTATATAAGAAGATGTGTGAGATTACTTTCAAGGATGAGAATGGCAAGGTGATAGGAAAGCGTACGGTTCTGGAGGGAGAGGCTGTGGAGCCGGTGGAAGCGCCTGTTAAGGAGGGGTATAAGTTTGTACGATGGGAGCCGCCCCTTACCGAGGTTACGATAGACATGGAGGTAAAGCCTGTGTATGCCTCCGAGAAGCAGTATGTGGTAACGTTTCAGGATGACGATGGAACGGTTCTTTATGCCGAGTCGGTGGATCCTGGCAAGGATGCCGTTGCGTCCCGCACCCCTACCAAGGCAGGGTATACCTTTGTGGAATGGAGGCCCTATCCTGTAAACGTGATGTCCGACATGACGGTGAAGGCGGTATATAAGAGAGACGGTTCCGGCGGCAGTGATGATAACGGAGGCAGTACCGGCTCAGACAACACCGCTTCCAATAACACTGCTTCACGTTTGTACACTCTGACGGTACGAGGGGGGAGCGGTTCAGGAAGCTATGCTCCGGGAACCCAGATCATCGTATCAGCCGACAACCCTGCAAGAGGTCAGGAGTTTGCCGGATGGACAGTGAGTCCGGCAGGCACTACGGTTACCGACAAGTCTATGTCGGCCATAGCGGTCACCATGCCGGCAAACGATGTGGCGCTGATAGCGAATTACAAGCTGAGCAGCTCTTCAGGCACAAGCACCGGTACCAACAATTCCTCCAGCTCCGGCAATAACAGGTATCCCAGCGGGGGTAACAACGGTAATGCCGGAACCGGCAGTACTACGGTTGTAATAGATAAGAACGGACTGTCCAATACAGGAGTGGTTTCTGTCACTGTCAACGGTTCTTCGGATAATTTTACGATAAAAGTGTCAGAGAGTGCAGATGCTGCGGAAAAGGTGTTGCGGGCTTTGCTTGCGGAATACGGATCAGTGGACGACATAAAGTACTTCCCGATGGATATTTCCTTGTATGACGCAACGGGCACGAAAAAGATCACGGACACCACGGGCCTGAAGATCAGCATTACGCTTCCGCTGCCGGATTCCCTGAGGGAGTATGCGGGGAACAACAAGGTGGCAGGCGTGGTGAACGATAGGCTGGATAAGCTTTCCCCCAGATTTACTACCATCAATGGTGTGCCCTGTGTGACCTTCTCGGCGGAGCATTTCTCGCCCTATGTGATTTATGCGGATATGGGGAATCTGGCATCCAATCCGGGCACTGACAAGACCCCTCAGACAGGGGACGGCATTCATCCCAAGTGGTTCTTGTCTATCGGGCTGGCCTGCTTGTCCTTCATAATGTTCATGCAGAAGGATTCCCGGACCAAGAAGAAGCAGAAGGTAAGAGTGAGAGCATAGGAGTTCATATGAAACGGAAAAAGCGTATAATAGGCGTTCTGATGCTGGTGACGGCGCTTATCATCATGCAGCTTCCCATGTCGGAGGCGGATGCGGCAGCATCTGCTTCCGATTTTAAGATGGAGGGAAGCACACTGGTGAAGTACCGGGGCACGGAAAAGAACGTGTCGGTGCCCAAGACAGTGACTGCCATCGGTCGGGGAGCATTTGAGGACAATAAGAATATAGAGCTTGTGGTGCTGCCGAACTCTGTCACCCAGATCGAGCCTTATGCCTTCTGGGGCTGCGATAATCTGGACACGGTGGTCCTGGGGAAAGAGATCACTGCAGTGGGGGACTATGCCTTTGCAGGATGCAAGGGGCTGGAGCAGATGACCATACCTGCCAATGTGTCCTCCATCGGCGTGCAGGCCTTCGGGGACTGTGTGAACCTGAAGGACATCAGCATCCCCACCCAGACCTTGTACATACATGAAACGGCCTTTGACGGGTGCGCTCGTCTGACCATCCACTGTGATGCGGGCAGTGCCGCAGATGAGTATGCCAAGGCCTTCTATGAGCGCCAGAAGGAGATGCCGGAATATGAGGATGTGCCCAACTATGCTCCTTCCGACCCGGTGCAGCCTTCCGATCCGGGCACGCCTACGCCCTCTCCTGTGCCTGAGCCCACGGAGGTGCCGGGCAATGTGCTGGGCTCCACCCATGTGGTGGGCAATCAGGCGGTGGTTTTCGTTGACAACAGACAGCTGCCGGTGTACGGAGGTGTTTCGCAAGACAGTGGGACGCAGGGAAGCGACGGGGAGCAGCCGGAGGACGGTGCGTCACCGCTTCCGGAGGGCAGCGGACTGGGGCAGGGGAACAGTCTGCCTAAATTTTCCGTTGTGGACGGCTGTGTGATAGCGGATCAGGCCTATTACCGCAGCGGGAAGCTTGGCAGCGTGGAGCTGCCGGAGGGGATTTTACAGATAGGGGAGTTCGGCTTTGCCCGGAGCAGCCTGACGGACATTGTCCTGCCGGAGGGGGCCGAGACGATCTGTTATGGTGCCTTTTACCACTGTGACTATCTGCAGGACGTGACGCTGCCGGAGACGGTGCTTTATGTGGAGCCCAAGGCTTTTTCCCATACCTTGTGGGTGGACCGTTTTCTGAAGGGCGAAGGAGGAGACGGCGATTTCCTGACAGAGGGCGGCGTTCTGATAGCCTACCGGGGAAGCGCCCGGGAGGTAAGGATACCGGAAGGTGTGCGTGTGATTGCGGGAGAAGCGTTCCAGAACCACGGCGAGATAGAGAGCCTGATCCTGCCTGACAGCCTGACGGTTGTAGGCGAGGGGGCTTTCGAGGGCTGTGGCGGGCTGGATCAGATCACATTCGGAAAAAAAGTAGAGGAGATCAAGGACAGGGCCTTCAAAGGGACGGCCCTGACAGAGGTTTTCGTGCCTTCTTCCGTGAAAAAGCTAGGCCTGCAGGCTTTTGGGACGGCCCTGATCACTTATGAGGGCAGGGAGGCCGAATACACCCATGAGAATTCCGCCTCCAGACTGTCCAATGAGGATTACCGTATTTACGGAAGGGCAGAGGAGCAGGAGCCCGGAGTGGAGGTGTCCGGGATCGTGGGAGGGTATGCTTCTTTGGAAGGAGCGGACAGACCTTACAGCCTGAAGGTGGAGGAGACAGAGAACAGAGAAGAAATGGAGAGGGCTTTTGAGAGGTCTTTTCAGAGAGCGCTTCCGGATGATGTGACAGTGTATGAGCTGACATTGACAGACAGCAGCGGGATTCCCCTGACAAAGCTGGGCAGTCAGGCCCTCACAGTGGTGCTTCCTCTGCCGGAGGGACTGAAGGGGCAGAGTCTGGGGCTGTTTGCCCTTGACAGAAACGGACAGCTGGAGGTCCTGCCGGTGGAGCGGGTCAGTGCGGAGGGCGTAGAATCCATGCGCTTTGAGACGAACCAGCTTTTCGGGTTCGGGGTCTATGGCATGGGAGAGGCGGCAGAGGGTGAGACGCTGAGTGAGATAAGTGTGGAGCTTGGGAAACTCGGTGCCAGGCCTGAGAACAAAACTGCCTTCCGGAGCACTCTGCAGGGTATTCTTGGCTTTGGGCTGGGCGGAACCGGACTTGTGCTTCTTCTTGCGGATCTTATAAAGCGTCGCCCTCATGTAAGAAGGGTGAATGCGGATAATGAGAGATAGGGACATAGCACCATAAGAATCCGAAGGAAGAAATGTCCATGGAGGAAGATATGTCCATGGAGGAAGATATATCCATGGAGGAATGGAGACGCAGAAACATAGGAACCATGAACGCAGAAAAGCTTCCGGCATACAATGGATTAAGTGTATGCCGGGGCTTTTTTATTATGCAGAGAGTGAGAAGAACCGTGGAGGGAGAGTTCACGGAGGGACTGGACGGCAGCGGCGTGACGGTGGCCGTCCTTGACACAGGGCTGGGCGGACACCCTGATCTGCTGGGAAGGCCGGTGTGCTTTCGGGATTTCGTGGGCCGCAGGGAGCAGAGCTATGACGACAACGGGCATGGCACACATGTATGCGGGATACTGTGCGGAAGCGGCAGGCTTTCCGGCGGCAGATACCGTGGAATGGCTCCACGCATCAGGCTGGTGGTGGGCAAGGTTCTGGACAGCAGAGGCGACGGGAGGACGGACGCTATGCTGGAAGGCATGGACTGGGTGTTGAAGATCAGGGAAAAATATGAGATCCGGATTCTGAATATTTCCGTTGGAATCGGCAGCATGAGAGAGGCGGACAAGGAGAGGGTGCTGCGGGAAAAGGTGGACGAGATATGGGAAAAGGGCATTCTGGTTGTATGTGCGGCAGGGAACAAGGGGCCCGGAGACGGCAGCATTTCCGCAGTGGGAGGCGGCAGGGCGGTGACGGTGGGCTGTCATGACGGAAGCTACGGGCTGGACAATCCGGGAAGGTGCGAGACCTATTCCGGAAGAGGAGAGCCGGGAGGCTTTATGCGCAAGCCGGATCTGGTGGCACCGGGAACAGACATCATCTCCTGCAACGTCCACTGTGTCAAGATCGGAGGCGTGTTCAGGAACGCTTATGTGGCAAAAAGCGGAACCTCCATGGCAACGCCTCTGGTTTCGGGGGCTGCGGCTCTGGCATTCCAGAAGCATCCCGGCATGAGCAACGAGGAGTGCCGGCAGGGACTGCAGTTTACGGCCACGGATCTGGGGCTGCCATGGAACCGCCAGGGCTGGGGGATGCTGAACGTAAGGAGGCTGCTGGGATAACGCTGCCTGCCTTTCCGGTAGCTGTCAGGTATATAAAGTATAAGCCAGTATAAGACTTTTCACTTCAGCCCACAAAAAAAGATTGACACGGCCCGTATGATTGTATACAATTATACGAGCCGTATTAGATTTATGCTAAGGAAAGATGGCCTGGTTCCCAGCATCTTGCCGCAAGGAGGCTATGGGGATTCTGTCATGTGGATATGGTATGGATTTTCAGGCTACGGAGACAGAGATATGTCCGCAGGAGCGGGCGGGGAGGTACAGTATGAGAGACAATACAACGTTTCAGAATCGTCCTGTCACAATGAACCAGAACAACAATCTGCTGCAGATAGAGGAGCACATGTATATTCTGGACGATGTGGAGAAGCCAAATGTGTTCCGGAATATGTTTCTATATTCTGAGATTCCCAAGATTCCTTTCAATGACAGGATCGTCCCCCACAATATGCCCAAGGAGATCTGGATCACCGACACCACCTTCCGGGACGGCCAGCAGTCCCGGGCGCCCTATACTACAGAGCAGATCGTGACGATCTATGACTATCTTCATAAGCTGGGCGGGCCCAACGGGATGATCCGTGCCAGCGAGTTTTTTCTTTACAGCAAAAAGGACAGGGACGCAGTGTATAAATGTATGGAGCGGGGCTACCAGTTTCCGGAAGTCACCAGCTGGATCCGGGCCAGCAAAGAGGATTTTAAGCTGGTGAAGGAAATCGGTATGAAGGAGACGGGCATTCTGGTAAGCTGTTCGGACTACCACATTTTCCTGAAGCTGAAAATGACGAGGCGGCAGGCCATGGAGCATTACCTGAGCGTGATCAGGGAATGCCTTGAGGAGGGCATCAGTCCCAGATGCCATCTGGAGGATATTACAAGAGCGGATATTTACGGATACGTGGTGCCCTTCTGCCTTGAACTGACCAAGCTGATGGAGGAGTACAGGATCCCCATCAAGGTCAGGGCCTGCGACACCATGGGCTATGGGGTGAACTATCCCGGTGCGGTCATCCCGAGGAGTGTGCAGGGCATCATCTATGCGATACATACCCATGCAGGGGTGCCCCATGGGCTGATCGAGTGGCATGGGCACAATGACTTTTATAAGGCAGTGTCAAACTCCACTACGGCATGGCTATATGGCTGTTCCGGAGTCAATACTTCTCTGTTCGGAATCGGGGAGAGGACGGGGAACACGCCTCTGGAGGCCATGGTGTTTGAATATGCGCAGCTCAAGGGAGATCTGAACGGCATGGACACCACGGTGATCACGGAACTGGCGGAGTACTATGAGAAGGAGGTCGGGTATCAGATCCCGCCAAGGACTCCCTTCGTGGGCAAGAACTTCAATGTGACCAGAGCGGGCATCCATGCGGACGGCCTGCTGAAGAACGAGGAGATATACAATATCTTCGACACGGAGAAATTTCTTAAGAGGCCGGTGCTCTGCGCCGTGTCCAACACCTCGGGGCTGGCGGGCATCGCTCATTGGCTCAACACCTATTATGGCCTGAAGGAGGAGCAGCAGGTCAGAAAGGATTCTGAGCTGGTGCAGGAGATCAAGAGATGGGTGGATCAGGAGTATGCGGGCGGCAGGGTGACTGTGATGACGGACGAGGAGATCCTTTCGTGCATGGAGCGCATCTGTCAGGAGAAAAATCTGGAGAAGCCGTGCAGAGCCTGAAAAGAGTCTGGCGGTGATGCCGTAGAACGGCATGGGAGTGGAACAACAAGAAATGAACCATTATGATGCAAGACATGACACAGCCGACAGGTATTCCCTGCGGGGCAGGGTCTTCAGCAAGCTGCGCTCCGACATTCTGAGCGGCAGATATGCGGAGAACGAGGAGCTGAAGGAGATGGCCATCGGTGAGGAGATGGGGGTGAGCCGGACACCGGTGAGAGAGGCTTTCCGCCAGCTGGAGCTGGAGGGGCTGATCCAGATCGTTCCGAACAAGGGGGCTTATGTCACGGGGATCACGGAAAAGGACGTGAAGGACATTTATGTGATGCGCTCTCTGCTGGAGGGGCTGTGCGCACGGTGGGCCACGGAGCATATCTCGGATGCTCAGATGGAGGAGATGGAGGAGAATGTCTATCTGGCGGAGTTCCATGCCAGAAAGGGGCATCTTGACCAGCTTGCGGAGCTGGACAATCGATTCCACGATATTATGTACGAGGCCTGTGACAGCAAGCTGCTGGAACACAATCTGAAGGATCTGCACCAGTATGTGCTGCGGGTGCGCAGGAAGACGCTTGCAAATGCCAACAGAGGGCCCAAGTCCAATGAGGAGCACAAGAACATCATGGAGGCCATCAAGACGGGCAACGCAGATCTTGCGGAGCAGCTGGCCCATCAGCATATGATAAACGCATATGACAATATGGTAAAGAACGGACTCCATGAAGCTTACAGGAAGGACGACAACACGGCAGAAAAAGATTGTCTGCAGAACCCGGAAAATGCATGAATAGCATGCGGAATGAAACGAACGGGGCGGCACAATGAAACAGAGCGGCACAATGAAACAGAGCAGCACAATGAAGCGGAGCAGTACAATGAAACAGAGCGGCACAATGAAACAGAGCAGTACAATGAAACAGCGCGGCACAATGAAACGGAACAATGCAATGAAACGGTACAGTGCGGTGAAACGGAACAGCAAAGCAAACGAAGCGGCACAATAACGGTAGAAAGGATGTCCATGGAGGGAAAGGCGGACATGGAGAAGGGAAGGGTTATGGAAGAGATGAGAACTGCGGAAAAAATCGGGATGACGACTCCTCTTGTGGAGATGGACGGGGATGAGATGACCAGAATTCTCTGGCAGATGATCAAGGAGGAGCTGCTGCTGCCTTACATAGATCTGAAGACGGAGTATTATGATCTGGGACTGGAGAACAGGAACGCCACGGAGGATCAGGTGACGGTGGATTCCGCCAATGCCACGCTGAAGTACGGCGTGGCCGTGAAATGTGCCACCATAACGCCCAATGGGGCCAGGATGAAGGAGTATGACCTGAAGGAGATGTGGAAGAGCCCCAACGGCACCATCCGTGCGATTCTGGACGGCACCGTGTTCCGGGCGCCGATTCTGGTAAAGGGGATCGTGCCCTATGTGGGCAACTGGAGGAAGCCTATCACCATCGCAAGACATGCCTACGGGGACGTCTATAAGAACACGGAGATCAAGGTGCCCGGCCCGGGCAGGGCGGAGCTGGTGTTTACTGCCGAGGACGGCACCCAGACCAGAGAGCTGATCCATGAATTCACGGGAGCGGGAATCCTGCAGGGCATCCACAATACGGAGAAGTCCATCGCCAGCTTCGCAAGGGCATGCTTCTCCTATGCAGTGGATACAAAGCAGGATCTGTGGTTCTCCACCAAGGATACCATATCGAAGAAGTATGACCATACCTTCAAGGATATTTTTCAGGAGATATACGATGCAGAGTACAAGACCAGGTTCGAGGAGCTGGGCATAGAATATTTCTATACCCTGATCGACGATGCGGTAGCCAGGGTCATTCGGTCGGAGGGAGGTTTTATCTGGGCCTGCAAGAACTATGACGGGGACGTGATGTCGGATATGGTGGCTACGGCCTACGGGGATCTGTCCATGATGACCTCCGTGCTGGTATCCCCCAGCGGCGTCTACGAGTACGAGGCGGCTCATGGTACGGTTCAGCGTCATTACTATAAGCATCTGAACGGGGAGGAGACCTCCACCAACTCCATCGCCACCATCTTTGCATGGACGGGAGCGCTGAGGAAAAGAGGAGAGCTTGACGGGAACCACAGGCTTGTGGATTTTGCGGAAAAGCTGGAGCGGGCCTGCGTGAAGACAGTTGAGGACGGGAAAATGACGAAGAGTCTGTCTCTGATATCTACCTGCGAGAATCCGGTGATCCTGAACAGCCTGGATTTCATCAAAGCCATCCGGCAGACGCTGGAGGGCTTCCTTAGCTGACAAGGAAACCTGAAGCCCTGCTCCTGAGCGTGAAGCCGTCTCGGAGCAGGGCGTTTTGGTTCAGACAGTGGACCTCATTGGGCCAGCGTCTCCCATTCCTCATACAGTCCCTCCAGCTCTTTGCTGATCTGCGCCTGCTCTTTGGAGAGCTCCTGCAGCCTTGCCACCTGCGTGCCGATGGAAGGATCAGAGAGGAGAGCGTCGATATCGGCGCTTCGCTGTTCCAGAGCGGCGATTCTGTCTTCACATTTTTTCAGGTCATTTTCCCGTTTGCGGAGTCTGGCCTGTTCTTCTTTCTTTGCCTTCCAGTCCAGCTTGCTCCCGGATTCCCTTAGGAGCTGGGAGGCGGAGGGCTGATCCTTTGCTGCGGCTGTGGTCAGGGAGGCGTTTCCGGGAGCGGCGGCTGCAGGAGCTGCTTTTCCCGTCAGGGACCTTCCGGCGGCAGATATCCCCTCGGCGGATATTTCACCATCGGTTTTTCCTGCGGGGCGGCCTCCCTCGCCGGCATAGCCGCCGGAGGCCGCAAGCGCCGCCATCTGTGTGTCTCGCTTTTCCAGATAATAGTCATAGTTTCCAATATAGTTCACGAACCGGCCCTGCGTCAGATCCAGTATCCTATGGGCGGTTCTGTTTATAAAGTAGCGGTCGTGGGACACATACAGCACCGTACCCTCATAGCTGTTGATGGCGTCCTCCAGTATTTCCTTGGATGCAATGTCCAGATGGTTGGTGGGCTCGTCCAGAATCAGGAAATTGGCGTTGCCCAGCATCAGCTTTGCCAGAGAGAGGCGTCCCCGCTCGCCTCCGCTCAGATCCCTGATGAGCTTGAACACGTCATCTCCGGTAAACAGAAAGGCGGCAAGAAGATTCCGTATTTCCGTGTTGTTCATGGCAGGGTGCTCATCGGATATCTCCTCGAAAAGGGTCTTTCCCTCGTGTAGCACATGGTGCTCCTGATCATAATAGCCGATCTCCACGTTCATGCCCAGCCTGAAGCTGCCGGAATCAGGGGGGACGATCCGGTTCAGGATCTTCAGCAGAGTAGTCTTCCCGGTTCCGTTGTCCCCGATGACGGCCACATGCTCCCCGCGCTTGATCTCGAAGTCCACGTGCTCAAAGAGGCGCAGGGGGCCATAGGACTTGCCCAGATCCTCCACGGTGAGCACATCGTTGCCGCTTGTTCTTCTCGGGGTGAGCTTCAGGTGCATGTCGGTCCGCACTTCCGTGGGCTTCTCCAGCACATCGATCTTTTCCAGCAGCTTTTCCCGGCTCTCCGCCCGCCGGATGGACTTCTCCCGGTTGAAGGAGCGGAGCTTTTCGATTACCTCCTCCTGATGGCGGATCTCACGCTGCTGGTTCAGGTATGCGTTCATGGCTGCGATGCGCAGCTGTTCCTTCTTCCGGGCGTAATCGGAATAATTGCCCGTGAAGCTGGTGGCCTTCGTCTGGTCGATCTCGATGACCTTGCCGGCGATGCGGTTCAGGAAATAGCGGTCATGGGAGACAATGATCACAGCCCCCTTGTAATTCATCAGGTAGGTCTCCAGCCATGTGATAGAGTTCATGTCCAGATGGTTGGTGGGCTCGTCCAGAATGATCAGATCCGGCTTCTGGAGCAGGAGCTTGCCAAGGGCGACTCTGGTCTTCTGTCCGCCGGAGAGGGTGGACACGGATTTTGTGAATTCCGGCTCCTCGAAGCCCAACCCCTTGAGCACGCCGATGACCTCGCTGCGGTACAGATATCCGCCCCCGGTCTCGAACGCATGGGTGAGGGAGTCGTACTGCTTCATGAGGGACTCCAGTGAGCTGCCTTCTGCGGACTGCATGGCTACCTCGCAGTCACGGATGCGCTGTTCCAGAAGGATCAGCTGCTGTTTTACGGACAGCAGCTCGTCGTAGATGGTGCTGGACGTGTCCACTGCGCCGTCCTGGGCCAGATACCCCATGCTTTTGTTCCTTGAAAGAGTCACCGTACCGGAGTCGGCCGCCATCTCGCCCACTATGATGCGCAGCAGGGTGGTTTTTCCTGCGCCGTTGATGCCTACGATTGCCGCTTTCTCATAATTTTCTATATGGAAGCTGATATTTTCCAGAACCTTGTTCTCAGAAAACGCTTTCGATATGTTCTGACAAGATAAAATCATGACAATAACCTCCATGTATGATTCATTGTACTTTGGAAAAAGGAAACTGTCAATCATTGACATCAAATTCACATTTTGCTATGATAATCTTGGAAAAAGAGTGCAGGGAAGACGCCCTATGACTGCCTGTGAAATATCTCTCTCCTC
>CANOFQ010000054.1 GCA_947565325.1 uncultured bacterium | reverse complement strand
TCATTCCGTTTAATGAAATGTTTGATATATCTTTTTCTGGTGAAAATTCATATATACTTGTAGCTATGCCGGTCAGCCTCTGCCAAAAGAATCTGAGAATCCAATATCTTATCATTCGGAAGCACCAAAGACTTACAGACTGCTTTTTTAACAAGTATCTCAGAAGATGTATCATGAAACCCCGTCGCAAGAACATTCTTCATTATTTCGTTCATAAATTATCCTTTTTGTGAATTGTCCGAGGTTTTACATTCATTCTGCAAAAGCAGTTTACTCACACTCTCGCAAAATGTGCCACACATCATCGCCGCAAAAACCGCATTTACGATATAATGCCTCCGGATTATCAGTATTTTCACACTTTCCTGATACCGTGACGAATCTCGCCGCTTCCCTCATTCTCCACAACAGTTCTAATACCAGATAACTCCCTAATCCGCATCTTCGATAATCCTTTGATACCTGAATCCATTCCAATATGCCCTCGCCAATCTCACGGTCCAGTTCGGCAATACCTGTTGCTGCGATTTTTTCCCTATGGTCATCTCTGACAGCCAGCCACAGCTCCGGATTATACTGTTCTCTGGCCATATAGCCCTGCATTTCAGATACCGTGGTGCCAATGTCTTCATAACAGCTGTTAATATGCTCCACAAATTCGGGCAGAGAAGCCTCATAAAGAGAAAAGCCCTCCGGCAATGACGCAGGGCCCACTTCCAGCATGGAATGCCGTAAACGAAAATAGGGTTCATCAGAGTATCGTTTCAACAGCTCTGAGTCGAACTCCCTGTCATGCAGAATTTTCATATTGCTAGGCAGTGAAACGCTGTCTGTCTTCCAATATGGGACAGACGACGTACCGCATGGATTTTTCAGATATTGCTTTTTTGTTATCCCATTCACGATTTTTCATGCCACGCTTTCAGCGCTTCCTCCTCCAGTTCTCTGCATCTTTGCAGAATGCCGATATACGCCTGCCGCTTCACCCCGGCTTCCTCCGCGTTTTCAGGAGTCCTGGGGATCATCTCCCGCATACACTTTTCACAGATAGACAGTATTTCTTCATATTTTGAAATCGCAGTCAGGATAGCGCTGCTGTCAATATCCGGTATCAGATGCATACAGATTTCAAGAAACTGCCTTATTCGGAGTTTGCCTTCATAGTGTATAAAAATATTGGGAAACATACATTCAATATTTATCAGACTCTGATTCGTTTCTTTCCGAAGCTCATCACACCAGTTGTCATAGATCACCAGGCCACAGCCCACGAGGGGCTGTTCAGACAGATGTTCTGTATTACTTAAAAGCGTCCATCCTTTTTGCAGCGTTTCTCTGCATTTATCCACAACCGAATCCTTCTGCTGGGCAGGCTTGATCAGCAGCAGCTCAGAATCCCTCATATACCATTCGGAAACGCTTTTCAGCTGCCCAAAAGACATGACGGAGTTTTTCTCGTCATCTCCGTCCAAAAAAGGGATTCCTTTCAAAACCTTTCCCGAATCAGAATATCCGGTTGCCAGTATCGTGTCCGTATATTCTTTGGGTACTTTCCAGCTCTCACGGTATCTAACATTTCCGGTCCCCCTATGTTATCCAGTCTTATCTCTTGGCAGAAAGAATGGCTGAATGCTTTTCTCCATTATAAACAACTTCATTATGGGCATCTTCATTATAGGAAAAAAGCGCCGTCATTACCATACCCGTAAAGTTGTGTTTCCGACATGGGCTTCAACTATAGGTTGACAGCATCCACCCTTTCGCCTTCGCCAATGATGTGGACTCCTATGCTACCATGTCCGCAAGCGGACACGGTTCCTTCCGGGGGATGGCCGCTCCCCTTCGCTCCGGGCCGGTATAATGTCTGTCAATATCATATCATGCCGTCATCATATACCGCTCTGCCGCCACCGATGTATTTCGGTCTGGTGCGGGCACAAACCACGTGGGCGTCGCCGATCTCCTTGGTGCGTATCCGAACCGGCACGGCCACATCCCTAAGGTGCATCCCTATCAGAGTGTCCCCTATGTCCATGCCTGCATGGGCCCTGATATGCTCCACCGCCACCGGATGTTCAAAATCCTTATAGGCGGCCGTGGCAAAGGAACCTCCCGCCTTGGGCTGGGGCACCACGTTCACCGCCTCATAGCCGTACCGAAGTGCCGCCTCCTTCTCCAGAATCAGAGCGCGGTTCAGATGCTCGCAGCACTGGGCAGCCAGATATATTCCGGCCTCCTGCGTGGCCTGATAGATGCTGCCGAACACCACCTCCGCCAGCTCCGGGCTGGAAAAGGTGCCGATACCGGCCCCCGCCACCTCACTGGTGGAGCAGCCTACCACGAGGATTTCTCCCTCCTCCAGTCCTGCCGCCTCCAGCAGCTCCTTGGCTGCGCTGTAGGCTTCGCTGCCGATAATGCTCATCTCCTCTGTCATCTCATCCCATCCTTCCCCTGCGTGACCCCTTCGGGCTTCCGGCAATATCTCTTCCGGCTTCCGGCAACACCCCTTCGGGTTTCCGGCAATATCCCTTCCGGTTTGCCATTTTCAGATCGTCCAATTGCCCTTTCTGATTCCCGATCTGACAGCTTCCGCTCCAAGCCCGATACATCCGATTTCCGAAGCCGTACCTTGAATCTTGAACCGCCTCCGAATCAATCCTCTGCCGGGCTTGTCAGGCTCCTATATCAGCCTGCAGAAACTTTGCGCTTTTACAGCTCCCCGATCTCCTTCGTCTCTCCGGGCCGTACCTCCAGAAAGCCTTTTTCCGTCCCCACCCAGACACTGACCGCCGTGGGGTTGTACATCTTCATCCCGTCTGCCGAAAACTCCTGCCTTCGCACCGCCTGCACATAGTCACAGATCTCCATGTTCGTGGCATACCAGATATCCTCCCTGCCAGCCATCTTTTCGACGAACTCCTCGATCACGCTCCAGTCGCCCGTCCTTCCGAACTCAAAGCTGTGTCCCCAGACATACATCACCGGCAGCTCATAATACCCCGGCACATCGATGAAACGGTCCCCCAGCGCCGCCAGATCATTGAAATGATGGCAGGTGGGATGCCATTCCATGAAATCCTTCGGGGGGAAAAAGCTCTTGGTATCCGCCACGGTACGGGAATATTTTATCCCCAGAGACCTTGCTATATCCATGATCTCCTGATTATAGTTGCCAAAGGCATAGGACATGCCCTGCACCAGCGCTCCGGTGATTTTCTCCAGAGCCTTCCGGTCCTCCTGAAGCTCCAGCACTGCCTGTTCTCTGGTGATGGTGGGCAGATTTCTGTGCTGCACTCCGTGGCAGGCCACCTCATGTCCGGCATAGACCTCCCTGACCTCCTCCGCCGCCACGAACGTCTCCCCCTTCCTCTGAACCCCCAGTCTCCCGGAATTCAGATGAAAGGTTCCTTTCATCCCATGACTGCGCAGAAGCTCCGCCAGCCTCTTGTCAAAGTCCTGCCCGTCATCATAGCTGAAGGTCAATGCCTTCCTCTTTCCCTGCGGATATACGAATCTCATTTTTCTCCTCCTTTTCTCGATCCCCTTTTGTCTCTTCTGGGGTCTTTTCTTGCTTCTTTCCTGATCCTTTCCCAGTCCTTTCCCTGGGATTTCCTAGTCCTTCTTGATCTTTTCCTAGTCTTTTTCTTGGTCTTTTCTTCGCCCCTTTTGATTCTTTTGGGATCCTTCTTATTCTTTTATAAATCATATCACTTAAACTGTCAATTCGGAATCCGGCCTGCTATCCCTCAAAACCCTAACACCCTTTTCTTTTTCAGGAATATAGTAAAGGAAAGATGAATATGTATAGGAGATTCCCCATGTTTTTTGCATCTCTCCTATTCGGAATATCGGCAAGCCTCGATGCGTTGCTCGTAGGCATCGGCTACGGCATCCGGGGCACCCGCATCCGGCTCTGGCAAAATCTGGTCATCAGCCTGATCACTCTTCTCGGCACCTGCCTGTCCGTGGGACTGGGACACCGGCTGATGGGCCTTCTGCCGGAGCTGGTGGGCAACTGCGCCGGCAGCCTGATACTGGTTCTGATGGGCGTTTATTATATCGCAAAATGGATCGCTGCGATCTGGCGCCGCCCCGGTGTCCAGGAGGCTGACGCCAAAAACGGAACATGCGAACTTTCTTCCGCATCTGTCAGCAGCGCCTTCCCCTGCCTGAAGCTGACGGAAGTGTTCGCCCTGAGCCTGACCCTGTCCCTGAACAATCTCAGCGCCGGACTCAGCGCCAGCCTTGCGGGCCTGACCCTTGTCCCCGCCGGGATCTCCACCCTAGCCTGCTCCATACTCTTCCTCTTCGCCGGGAACCGCCTGGGACGCAATCCCGTGCTGCAGCTGGCCGGAAAAGGAGCCGATCCCATTTCCGGCGGACTGCTGATCGGTCTGGGTATCGTGCAGTTCTTCTTATGAAGCCGAAAATGAAGCTCCCCTCAGCAGGCTGCGCTTTGTCTGTCCCCATTGCATAGTTTCAGACAATCCGGAAAGACTATGTCTAAAACCATCCACAGCATCTTTGCCAAAGCCCCGATGTGTCCTGCGGCAGAGCTTATGGGCAGGAGGAGCCACAGCATGAACCTATCCCGGAGTCTTGAAGAAAATATTTGCTATATAGAGGACCAGCTTCCCATAGCAGCCAGCTTCGACCTGATGACCAGAAGGCTGAAGCTGGGAGACACAAGCGCCTTTTTTCTGGGCGTAAACGGCTTCTGCAAGACAGATGTCCTCCAGCAGATCTTTTCCGACCTGCAGAATCCCATGTATATGCAGGACGACTGCGTGAAGGACATACTTGTCTATATGGAAAGCAGAATCGGCTACGCTCAGGCCTCTCTGGAAAATAGCTGGGAAGAGATTTTCCGCAACGTCCTCAGCGGGCCCGCCGCGCTCTTCATCGACGGTTTTGATCAGGCCATATTGATCGATGCCCGGACCTATCCCGCCAGAGGCATCGCAGAGCCGGATCTGGAAAGGGTTACCAAGGGCTCCCGGGACGGCTTCGTGGAGACTCTGCTGTTCAACGCCAATCTGATCCGGCGCAGGGTGCGCTCTCCCCGACTCTGCTTCGCCATGCACGGCATCGGCAGCGCCAGCAAGACGGACGTGGCCGTGGCCTATCTGGAGGACACCGTAAACCGTCAGCTGCTGGATAAGCTCTCCCGGACTCTGGACTCCCTGCAGGTCACCTCCCTGACCATGGGCGCAAGGAGTCTGGAGGAGCTGCTTGTGCGCAAACGGTGGTGGAACCCCCTGCCCAGCGTACAGATGACCGAACGTCCGGACGTGGCCTGCAGCTACCTGCTGGAGGGGCACATCCTGCTTCTGGTGGACAATTCGCCTCTGGTCATGATCCTCCCTTGTACCGTGTTCCAGTTTACCCAGAGCCCGGAGGACTATTATAAAAGTCCTTCCGTGGGCGCCTATTTCCGTCTGGTGCGCTTTTGCTGCATGCCCGTAAGCCTGCTCCTCATGCCAGTGTTTCTGCTACTGGGAGGCTTCTATCCCGATACTGCCAGAGAGCTGGGGCTGCTGGGGGATTCCGGCATGACGAGACAGCGCTTGTTCTTTTATGTGCTGGCAGTAGAGTTTCTGCTGGATCTGTTCCGCTACTCCTCTTCCTTAAGCTCAGGGAAATTTTCAGGCTCCCTGTCCATCGTAGGCGGCCTGATCATAGGTGACATTGCCGTCAGTCTCAACTGGGCCTCCGTGGAGGTGCTGTTCTACGCCGCCATCACTCTGCTGGCCTCTCTGGCCATCACGGACACGGAATTCAGCGACGCACTCCGGCTTTACAGGATATTCCTTTTGATTTTTACCGGCCTTGCAGGCCTTCCCGGATTTGCTGCATCGTTTTTGCTTATTCTATTATCCATGGCAACCACCCCCACCTTCGGCGGCTTCAGCTATTTTTGGCCCCTTTTCCCATTTAACAGAAAGGCCCTGCACAGGCTCCTTTTCCGCATCCCCACCCCTAAAGCCCAGCCCTCCAAGGTCTGGGACAGGGGACCGACGGGAAAATAAACAGCCGCTGATCCTCTCAGGCGCAGACCAACTCATTTACTCAAAAAAATTCACAACACCTCTTGCCAAAACATACAAAAACAATTATAATAATTATTAAATATTATGTGATTATATTTAATATAATTGGATTTAGGAGGTGTTCCGATGCTTGTTGAGAACAAGACTACAGAATTTAAAAGAGAATACGTTGATGACATCAAGAAAACGATCATCGCCTTTGCCAACTGCGATGGCGGCACTCTCATGATCGGCGTAGATGACGATGGAACTGTATGCGGAATATCCGACATAGACGGTACGATGCAGCGTGTAACAAACACGATCCGGGATGCGGTGCGCCCTGACATAACCATGTTTACAGAATGCCGCGACAGCGTTCTGGACGGCAGGCCCGTCCTATGCGTCACTGTCCAGCGGGGCACCGCAAGGCCTTATTATCTTCAGGGGAAGGGGATTCGCCCGGAGGGAGTCTACGTCCGTCAGGGTGCGTCAACCGTCCCTGCCACCGAGGCCGCCATCCTCAGCATGATCAAGGAGACCAGCGGCGACAGCTATGAGGCTGCCAGATCCCTGAACCAGCAGCTTACCTTCTGCCAGACCTCCGCCCTCTTCCAGAAAAGGAACATAGATTTCGGCAATGCACAGATGCGGACACTCCGCCTCATCGGAGAAGACGGCACCTTTACCAACCTCGCATTCCTGCTGTCGGACCAGTGTACCCACACCGTGAAGCTCGCCTTGTTCGACGGAAGCAGAAAGACCGTGTTCCGGGACCGTATGGAGCTGTCCGGCTCCCTTCTGTCCCAGCTCGAGGACGCTTTTGCGTACATCGACCGTCATAACCGTACACGGTCCGAATTTTCAGGACTGGACCGCATTGATATGCGGGATTATCCTCCGGAGGCAATACGGGAAGCACTGCTGAACGCTCTTGTACACAGAGATTATTCCTTCAGCAGCCCCACACTGATCAGCATCTTTGACGACCGCATTGAGTTTGTCACCATCGGCGGCCTGATCAGGGGCATCTCCATGGAGGATATCCGGCTGGGGATCTCCGTCCTGCGCAACCAGAATCTCGCCGGCGTCTTCTACCGCCTGCGTCTCATCGAGGCATATGGCACAGGCATCCTGAAAATCAACGAAAACTATGACGGCTTCCCTATAAAACCCGTCATGGAAGCCACTGCCAATGCCTTTAAAATAGTACTCCCCAACACAAATTATCAGAAAACAGCTTATGAGAAGAGCGTGTATTCGCAGGAGAAGCATCAGAGCTTCGGAGAGGAAACCCATTATACCGCCCCGGCCAGAGATCCCGTGAAGGAGGAAAGGATCAATACCGTCATTGAGCTGTGCCGCAAAAATGGCTACATAATGCGCACGGACATACAGAGAGCCCTGAACATCTCTCAGGCCACGGCCATTCTGCTTCTCCGGGAGCTGACGGCAAGCGGGCTGCTGATAACGCAGGGGGCCGCAAGGAACCTCCGCTATTATCTGAACGAGCCCTGAGCTCCGCCCGCCTCCAAGGTTCCTAGGCGCCGAACGGAACGGCCACCTGAACTCCGATCCTCTAAGAACCGAAACGGCGGGCTGGCACAGAACCACCGGCCACCGGTATCTTGACACCATATATGCAATCACATATAATGAAGATCAAGAACAACGCAAGAATACAGAAACAAGCAAGGCTAATAAACTATATTGCAATAGTCTGTCGGAAGAGGAACTCCCTTTTTCACGGGCGTACCGAGGAACAGAAAGAGGCGAGGAGAACCATCATGGATATGAGGACAAGGCAAACGCTTGAAGCCTGCTTCGACAAAGAAGCGGATCATGAGGAAAAACGGGCTGGCTGGCAATGCGCCGGCTCCTTCCTTGAAAATAACCTTGAGCGGATTGATTTTGATGACGACAGTGACATGCAGGATCTGATCGGCATCCTCCTATATGCGCTGAAATCAGATGCCGAAAACATCGCATTTCTGAAGTTCCTGATTGCCAAAGGCTTTGACATCAACTACAAGCTGCAGGGAGATGACTGTCTGCTCCTGCAATACATAAAGGACGGCCCGGAACCCTCCGTAATAAATCAGCTGGCGGAGCTGGGGGCCGACCTCTATTCCGAGACTCTGGATGGCGACAACGTGCTTTCCCTTCTGGCAGGCCAAGGGGAGTCTGTGGCCGTCAATGTGGCCGAGCATTATGACCTGACCCGGTTTGACTCACCGGACAGAACCGGGATGACTCCCCTGATGCACGCCGCCGCAAACGGCTACTGTCAGCTGGCAGCCCTGCTGATCCGGCAGGGCTTCGATGTGGACGGCACGGGGGGCAGGCCTGCGGACGAAGATTCCGACGATCTGGAGACGGAGGGCGTATCCCCCCTTGCGCTGGCCATCCGCTTCGGCAATATAGACATGGTAAAGCTGCTGCTCAAGGAGGGGGCGGACGAAAGCCTCTGCGACGAGGAGGGCAATCCGCCTATTTTCTCGCTGCTGCGCTATCCCCCGGATTTCTCCTTTTCCTCCAGATACTTTTCCTACAGCCAAAATTTCAGCAGGATTCCCTCTGGCAGAGCTTCCGCTGGTTCTATTTCCACCCATAGACTTTCCACGAACAGGATCCCTGCTGGCAGGGCTTCCGCCGAAACAGCTTCCGCTGACAAGATTTCCGCTGACGCAGCTTCTGCCGATCTTGTTTCCAAGGATGGCAGTCCCGCCGCCCCTGTTTCCACGGACAGAATTCTTACGGACAGAATTTCCGCACTGGCGGAGGAATCCCCTATCTTCAGGGACAAGCTGGAGATTCTCTCTATGCTGGAGCAGCTGGATCTTACCGACGACGAGGGACACACCCTGCTCATGAGATGCCTTTTCCCCCTGCACGACTGGCGCACCGGGCACAGGCGCCACATCCTGCCGCCCATAAACGAGCTCATCGCCATGGTGCTGATTGAAAGGGGTGCCGACGTAAACACCATAGGCAATGACGGCAGACGCCCCCTGCATCAGGCGGTGCTCACCATGGAGCAGGTGGCCAGAAGGCTCGTGGAGGCCGGAGCCGATATAGACGCTCAGGACAACGACGGAAACACACCCCTCCACATGGTCTGTGAGGAGGGGGAAGAGGAGACTGCTCTGTGGCTCTTAAAGGCCGGAGCTGACTATAAAATCCAGAACAATCAGGGCCAGACTCCCCTGAGCCTTGCCATGGAAAACGGCTTCTCCCGGGCGCTGGCGCTGATGGAGCCCAGTGGAGGGCTTCTGAATGCATGCAAAAACAACCAGAAGCGCGCAGTGCAGACGCTCCTGAAAGGCGGCGGCGAGGACGTGAACCGGGCCGACGAGCTGGGCAACACTCCCCTGATCTACGCCTGCCGCCACAACGCCCGGGACATCGTAAGACTGCTGCTAAACCACCATGCGGATCCCAACATGGCCAACCACCGCAGCCATGTGCCGCTGCACTTCGCGGCAGAGGCGGGCAGCGCCGACCTCATAACCCTGTTGATGAACGCCGGGGCGGATCCCAACCGCACTGACGAGACCGGGCTTTCGCCGCTGATGCTTCTGGCCCAGTCCGGCAAGACTGCGGCCGCGCTGAGCCTGCTCAAAAACCCTGCCGTGGACGTCAACCTGAAGGACAGCACCGGACGCACCGCCATCGTATATGCCCTATTCGCAGGCCAGCAGCAGATCGTGAGGGCGCTGCTGCCTTCCAGCGCCGCCGGAACGGACGCCCAGGGCAACACCGTCCTCCACTATGCCTGCTATCATGGCTATGCCGAGATTGCGAAAACGCTTCTGGAGAAAAGCAGAGACGATCTGAATCACAGAAACGAGGACGGGGAAACGCCTCTCTTGTTTGCGGCAAGAAACTCCAAGCTGGTGGCCGCCAAGCTGCTGTTGGCGGAAGGTGCGGAACCGAACTGCGCAAATCTGAAGGGACTGCTGCCGCTGCACTTTGCGGCCTATAACGGAGATATTCCCATGGCAGAGACGCTGCTGGAGGCAGGCTCCCCTATCGACGCAAAGACACAGGACGGCCAGACACCCCTGATGTACGCCGTCATCAGCGGGAAGGGCGAATTTGCGGAGCTGCTGATCCGGTCCGGTGCAGACGTACATATCGTGGACAACCAGCAGCATGACGCATTATATTACGCCACCGAGGCAGACCTGCCCAAGACCGTGGAGCTGCTGCTTGCAGGGGAAGCATGACAAGTGTTTTCACGTCCTCTGTCACACTGCCCGCTTTCTGATCTTCAGCAGCAGCAGAATCACACAGACACCGATCAGGACGTGACCTATGCCTGCGATCCCGGAAATAGAGGCATCCAGACCTGCGCTCAGTTCCGTTCCCCATACCTGCGTCAGCCCTCTCATGAGGAAGCCAATCCCGGCGATATTCAGGCCGATCTGGTAAATGACCAAAAGCCTGCCCACGCTTTTGTCGGAAAACGAAAGAACCTTTTCGGCCAGCATCAGCACAAGAAAAAAGAACATCCCCAGCACGAAATAGTGCGTGTGAAGGACAGACAAATTGGTCTGGCCGGTGAAGTGACTGAATTTCGTATACTCTCTGTAGAACACTCCGAATACCATGGCGGCCGCTGCATAGAACAGGGCCAAGTTTGCATAGCCTTTTGTCATTGCTTTCCTCCCTTATCCCTTTTCCCCTTTCCTCTTCCTGAAAGCATCACGACGTGCGCTCTGGGCAGAGGACAGCGCCGATCCCGATGGCCTTCTGCAGTCACATGCCCTTGCAGCAGTCGCCAAATGTGTATGTAGCATACACACGGCTCGTTGCTTGCGGGAATCATGAGCTTTCATAGGAAGGACGGGAAAACACTGTATCAAAGCCGGCGTTGCCCGCAGGAATCATGAGCTTTCACAGTCACGGGAAATGTTACCATCCTAGTTTACCACGGTATCCAGAAGCACGTCAAGATCCGGTGTATCCCGTCCTCCCAGCCCCCGGAATCATCGGTCCGCCGCCCCTCCGCTGCCTGAGAATATCACGAGATATCACGGGCGGTGCTCGCTCATATACAGTCCCACTCTGCTATTGATTATCTCAACTACTTCATCTAGGCTTTTTACGTCGTCGAAATAATGCTCTGCCTCCTCCTTAATGATCCGAAGGATGGGGTCAGTGCGCATAGACCTAATGGTCGTCCCCTCTTTTGCATTTTCTTTTGCGGCAAGACACTCCGCTATCCGCTCTTCCGTTATCTCCTCTTTCTTATAGCCCGGCTCCGTCTCCTCTCTGGTTCGTCCATCGGGCATTACATGCGTTATCGTCTTCCACCCGCCTGACCCGTTTGCATTCAGTCTCTCCAGTTCTTTTTCCAGCGTCGCCCTATAGGCCGCCCGGTTGGATACCCCCATGCTCTCATTTCCTCTGGTCTCCAGCACGTCCTCCCGCATGATGTAGCGAATGAACTCCCACGCCCCCTGCTTCTGGGCAGAATTGGCATTCATGGCAAGGGCAGAATCCACTCCCCCCACTACTGGATCGCACATTCTGACCAGTCCCCTCTTCTCCAGCTCTTCCTCAGTCTTATAGCCATACAAGCTGCATTCTATAGAGTGCATCGCCACAGTCAGACGGTCACGAAACTCTCCCGCCATCGCCTTTGTATAGAAAATCCCGCATTTTTTTGCTGTTTTCAGCATCTTGGCAAACAGTTCCCCGCTAAAGTCACAGTTGCCTTCCTCCCAGTCTATCATTCCACTGAGATCTTCGCCACTCAGGAACGATGTCAGCAGCGAGCCAGCTAAATCTCCTCCATATGACCAATAGTTGCCCTCCCAGTCCAGCAGAAGATCCAGAAGTGCATCCGTGTCAGCAGGCAGCTCCCGCCCTCCAAGAAACTTTTCCTTGTAGCAGGAAAAAGAAGGGCATTCCGCTATGCGGAAAGTATATATCTTCTCCCCGTCCCTCCAGCAGCTGAAGGCATAGGGGAAATAGTCCTCCTCCCGGATGCCGCTGGCTTCCATGTAAGGCGCCAGATCCTCCAGGCCTTCCTTCTCCACTATGTCATACACATACTCCAGTGCATAGCCGTATAAGATATCCGGCCCCTTCCCTGCGGCTATCTGGATAGCAGTCATGCTTCCCAATTCTGACTGATTCTCAGCCTCCGACTTCTCCAATACCACATGGTAGTCCTTGCTTGACTTGTTGAAGGCACCGACCTGCCTCTCCAGCCAGCCGTCGTCCATGAGAAGCGTGGTCCGCAGCGTCACCACGGCCTTCTCCGTCTTCGAAAATGTCAGCGTCTCCCGGACGCTGCCGCCCCCGGAGGGTTTCGCCCATAGGATCTCCATCCTTCCGTCCTCCAGCACCCGGAAATCATGAACCTCCCTCTCCCGTGCGCTGTCCTCCAAAGAATAGGAGGTGCCCAGAAACGACAGAGCCGCAAGCACGCTCCCGTCCCCGGGCCTGACCTCCGAGATTCCCTCCATGCTCCCCGTGTCCAGCACCAAGACGCCCTGCCTTCCCGCCGCAATGTATCTGGAGGAGACCGTCATCTCCAGCTTCGCCCCCGGCCCTTCCGACAGACGCCCGCTCTCCGTGTCCAGCTCCCGCAGCTCCATGTCCCCGCTCTGCATGTCCCGGACAAGGGCCACCATGCTCCCGTCCTCCAGCTGGCAGAGATCCAGAAGCCGCAGGCCGTCCTTCTCCGGCTCCCTGCGGAAGAGCTCCTTCCCCGAGCTGTCCAGCTTCTGGATATACTGGGGCTCTTCCTCACCTATGCCCCAGATGCGGTTCCAGCAATAAAAGTCACCCTCCTCATCTACGTACCACTCCCCGTTCTCCGTGTCCTCCATGCCGTCCAGACGCTCCCTGTTGCCGTCCGCCCGAAGGAGGTACACTCTTCTCTCTTCCTCTTCCCACAGCGACCAGAGCTGTATGGGCTCTCCCTGATAATACTGCATCCCGAGGAAGAAGCCGCTCTCATCGCTCTTCTTTTGCCCTGCGAACAGGCTCTCCCTTTTCGACTGGATGTCATAATATTCTGTGGCCGCACCCGGCTGCAGCCACGTTGCCGTAGGATCGGTTCCTGCAGAACCGCCCTCCTCCTTTTGGCCGCATCCTGCCGCACACAAGCAGGACAAACACAATACCACCGGAAAAACCCACGCCGGAAACTGCCTCTTCCTCTCCATAAGCGTTCCCCCTCCCCGCTTTTATATTATTTATAAGCCATCTTTATTCTTTTTGTATACCGCTTTCTGTCCTGCTTTGCATTATGCCTCACTCGTCATACTATTTTAGGAAGCAACTGTCAAAGTGCCTGACTGGCGGCATGCAGCCGGGTTGTGCCGCAGACTGAATCGGAGTGCAGTATATACTGCACTCCGCCTCTTTGGCACTACGGAACCGCATGTCCTCCGCTGTTCCCAGGAGAAGCAAAGCATTGAAGCTTCACTTGATCCGTATCCCCGCACAGACAGCTGCGCTCATATATATGCGTCGTATTGTAGTGTGCATTGTCCTTCTCATCTATATAATCTACTTCATGTCCTTTGTCAAAATATCTTCCGTAACTATGGGTTTCCTGAACAATTTCCGTCCTCCCGAAGTTGTTGTGCGGACATCTGTAGGTGACATAGTACTCCGACGTATGTGTCTTGTCATTATTCCGGACGCAGCTTCTCATGGAAACCGTTTCTATCTGCATCGTGCAGCCGCAGCTCCCGGTTACACGGGCAGACCCAAGGGAAGTCCCCACCGGATAGACCCCCTCCAGATATACTGTCTCGCTGGTCAAAACGGAAGCATCCTTGCGATCCGGCGTCTCACCAGCTGTCTCACTCGCAGCAGCTGAAATTTCAGCGGACATCACTGTAAATATGCATACCATCGCCAGCAGACCTTGTTTTACTTTTTTAACCATACAAAATTTCTCCTTGTTCAACTCTCCTTATTAACAGACTTTGCCTAACCCGGACAAGCCTGAACCGAAACTTTGCCATTTTGCGCAAGATTTCGCTCTTAAATGCCTAAAAGTTCTCCTCTGCAAAGTCTGCTGCACAAACCGCATATCCCCGCTGAGCTCTTGTCTTTAGCTCTTATCATCAGTTCTTATCCTCAGCTCTTGTATTCGGTCCTTGTGTTCAGCCCTTGCCCTCAGTTCTTGTTCTTAGCTCTTATCTTCAAGGCTCCCAGACTCCTGCAATGCCATGACTGCCATCTGCAATAGGATCTTCTCTGCGATAGGATCTTCTGAGAAAATTATAGCAAGGCATCTTCCGCTCATCAAAGGATTTAAAGTTACATACTGCTAATCAAATGCGATTTCTAGTTACGCTTCGCTCTGGATGCGACGAATCGTCACATCGCACCAAACAAGCCTTATTTATTACTATTTCATGATAATATCTAAAGACAATATTAATAATTGCGTCTTCTATAACTCTTGAAATAGTAATAAATAAGGCTTGTTTGGTGCGATGTGACGATT
>CANOFQ010000053.1 GCA_947565325.1 uncultured bacterium | reverse complement strand
CTGACGGAAATCCGGTTCGTCCTCAATGATCAAAATATGCATGAGAGTGTTCCCCTTGCTTTCTTATAATTGCCTTTTGTGCAAGCTGTCTAAAGTATATACCCTTTCGGGAGGATTGGCAACAACGGGAGATTGACAAGCCTCGCCAAAGAAAGTACAATTGGGAAGTAGGAATCGATTCTGAAATTCAGGAAATGTTGGAAAGTCGGCAGACGTTCGGAATATCAGAAAATGTTGGGCATGTAGGAAGAGCTACTATAAGAACTGTTAGAAAATCGGAGCAAGAAAGCTGCTTGCAAGGATATCTTGGCAGAAGAGAAACAGTATCATATCTGGGAGGGCGGAATTTATGGACATCAGGATCGGCACGGAGAGAAAGGCAAGGATACAAGAGGGGATGATGGGGCTCTTTTTCGAGGACATCAATTATGCCGCAGACGGCGGACTGTATGCAGAAATGCTGGAGAACCGTTCCTTTGAGTTTTTGAAGGCCACAGGGGACTACAAGGATTATCAGACAGAATATGACGGCGGCTATGGGTGGAGCGCCTACCCGCAGGGAGCGGGGGCCAGGCTTCGCTGCGTCAGCGGCAGTCCCCATACCGAGGAGAATCCCCATTATATGCGTCTTCAGACGAAAGAACCCGGAGAGGGCATGCAGAATCAGGCCTATGAGGGCATCTATTTGAAGGAGGGTATGGAGTATAAGCTTACCTTCTGGGCCCGGACGGTGAAGTTTCAGGGGGAGTTTGACGCTTTTATAGAAAAGGACGGCCACAGATGTGCCGGGGCGAGAATTTCCGCAGCGGAGGGGCAGCAGGAGACCTACAATCATTTCCGTCTGTACCAGGCGGTGCTGCGGGCGGAGCGGACCGTGGAAAAGGGGGTGTTTGCTCTTTGCCTGTCGGAGCCGGGCACGGTGGAGTTCGACTTTGTCTCCTTGTTTCCCGGGGATGCGGTCTGCGGAATTTTCCGCCGGGATCTCTTCGGGCTGCTGAAGGACATGGGCCCCGGATTCCTGCGCTTTCCCGGGGGCTGCATCGTGGAGGGGAACACGCTGGCAAACCGTTATCGCTTCAAGGACAGCCTGAAGCCCCAGTGGGCCAGAAGGAACAACTGGAACCGCTGGGCAGTGCATGGGAACAGCGAACAGAACGGCTATGAGGGCGTCTTCAGCCATTACAACCAGACACTGGGGCTGGGGTATTACGAATATTTCCTGCTCTGCGAGCTGATCGGGGCAAAGCCCCTGCCTGTGCTGAACGTGGGTTTTGCCTGCCAGTACCAGAACGACGAGATGGTGTCCCGGAACAGCCCGGAATTTCAGGAGTTCCTGCAGGATGCGCTGGATCTTGTCGAGTTTGCCAACGGGGACGAGAGTACGCCCTGGGGGGCCGTCAGGGCGCAGATGGGACATAGAGAGCCCTTCGGCCTTACCATGGTGGGCATAGGCAACGAGCAGTGGCAGACACGGGAAGCGGATTTCTTTGAGCGGTACGAGCTGTTTGAAAAAACCATCCATCAGCATGCACCCTCCATCAGGCTGATCGGCTCAGCAGGTCCGGACGTGACCTCGGAGAAATATAGGCTGGCATGGGATTTCTACCATTCCAACGAGGACAAGAAGGATTTCGTGTACGCCGTGGACGAGCACTATTATGTGAAGCCGGAATGGCTCTATGAGCATGTGGACTTCTATGACCGTTATTCCCGGAAGGTGAAGGTGTTCTCAGGAGAATATGCGGCCCACCCTCAGGGGAGCTTTTCTGCGCCGGAGGAGAGGAACACGCTGGAGGGCGCACTGGCGGAGGCGGCCTTTTTGACTGGAGTGGAGCGGAATGCGGACGTGGTGGTGCTGGCTTCCTATGCCCCTCTTTTCGCCAGACTGGGATTTGCCCAGTGGGCCCCCGACATGATCTGGTTCGACGGCTCCGGCTGCTACGGCAGCCCCAGCTATCATGTGCAGAAGATGTACGCCCGCAACATGGGAGATGCGGTGTTGGATACCTTCGGCGGTGAGAGGCAGGCAGGAGAGGAGGGAATTTACTATTCTGCCAGCGTCTCTGATAAAGAGCAAGAGCTGATCGTAAAAATCGTCAATGCGAAAGAACAAAGTCAGAATATCCGGCTGGAGCTTCCGGAGGAATGGAGGAAGGGTCAAAAAGTGCGTGCTGTAATCCTTACTGGGGAGAAAAAGGATGCGTATAATAGCGTTGGAGAGCCGAAGAAGGTGGCCCCCTTCCAGCGGGAGTATGAGAGTTCGGAGGCGGTGACGCTGCCGCCGCTGTCCTTTGCGGTGCTGCGCATGGCGCTTTGAGGGGGCGGCTGCTTTCGGTGCTGCGTTTTCCAGCGGGAACGGCTGTGGGAGGAAAGGATCAAAAGAGCTTTTTTGTTGGCGGTCTGAGTCGTTCTTCATGGAGTGGACAACGGAAAAAAGGATTTTCCGGTAAGTAAATGATGTTTGACAGGCTCCCTTCCGGGTATACAAGTGAAGAAAAAACTTGTTACATAGGAAGGGAGTATATTGTATTTAAGGCTAGTTAAGGAAATTTTTGAACTGATATTTTTAAACTGAAATTATTCAACTGAAATTTTTGAACTGACACATTTTGCCCTTGCACATAATGGGGTGATATGCTATGATGAAAAGGTCATGACAGAACAAGTGTATGTGTGCAGATCTGTGAATGTATGACAAATCAAGGAAGGCATAGTCTATGTCTTTCACATGAATTTTCTAAGTTCAGTATGTCGGAAACATGAGTTTTCCGCAAAATCGGCTTTTCGCCATCGATTCAATCAACACAACAAAATGGGGCAAGGATGGGCGAAGGGCTGTTTTCCTATCCGTTGCCGGAACGGGAGGAAAAGAATGAACCGCAGAAAAGGAAAAAAGCTTTATGGGGACAGATCTAAAGAAGAAGCAAAAGCGCCGGTGAAAGACAAGGGGATAAGGCAGAACAGAAATCTGCAGGATGCTGGGATGCAGAATTCGTCTCGAGATCAAAATGAAAGGGACAGTCAGCATAACAGGGATATCAGCAGCAAGGATGTTTTTGGGAATTCGTTTCTCTGCGCACAATTCCTTAGAGACTGCATTGACTTGCCGGCTCTGAAAAAGATCCGGCCGGAGGATATCGAGGATGTTTCCGAACGCTACCACCCTTATCTGGGCACGGAGTTCGAGTCTGACATCGTGAAAAAAATCCGAATTCTGGGCATTGGCGGAGCGGAGGAAGGGCAGGATGGGCAGCCGTCCTTTCTGATCTCGCTTATAGAACATAAAAGTCTGGTGGACTATGATGTATCCATGCAGCTCCTGAGGTACATGATGTGTATATGGACGGAGTATCGCCGGGAGATGGAGGTGAAGAAGAGGGGGAGCACCGGCCAGAAGGGCTTTCGGTATCCCGTGATCATTCCGGTTGTGTATTATGAGGGGAAAGCGGAATGGACGGCAGATATGCGCTTGAGAGACAGAATCAGGGAGATTCCGGGGCTAAATGATTGGATTCCGGATTTTCGGTATGAAGTGATCCGCATTCATGATTATAGTGAGCAGGAGCTTCTGGAGCGGGGCGATGAGATATCTTTAATTATGTTGATCAACAAGATACAAGACGTGGCGGATCTGGAGAGGTTTCTGCGCATCCCTTCGGAAGAACTGAACCGAATCATCCGTCACAGTCCGGAACATGTAGTGGATGTATTGGTCTCAGCTATAGAGAGTCTATGTTTCAAAATAGATATATCTGCGGAGGATAGGAAAAAATGCGTTCAGAAAGTGAGGACACGAGAGATGGGATATTTGTTTGAGAATATGGAACGGATCAGTATAAGGGAGATGCAGCAGAAAGTGGAAGAGATTCGACAAAAAGCGGAAGAAGATGTGAAGAAAGTGGAAGAAGACGTGAAGAAAGCGGAAGAAGTGCAAAGAAAAACGGAAGAAGACCTGAGGAAAACGGAGGAAGCGCAAAGAAAAGCGGAAGAAGACCTGACAGAAACAAAAGAAAAACTCAGGATTGCAGAGGAGAAGATAAGGCAATTGGAAAAACTTGCAGGAGAATGAAAAGCCTCCAAAGACCTCTCATTGCGTAAGGCAGCATTTTGTTTAGAAAGAAGGATTAGGATAGGACACAGCGACAAGACAAAACACAGCCAAAAGTCAAAGGACACAGCTTTACAATGTTGGATAGAAAGGCTTGCAGATGTATTTTTTCGTGGTATAATATCGAAACAGAGGGACATTGTTTCGACTATTGATTCCATGTGCGCTGTTACGTACAAAATCATGGCATGATTTCGATAAATATATGTTCATCAGTTCGAGTCGAGATGATCAGCCTATGCGGTAGAATGTCGATGGACAATGTCAAACAAAATAGCGCCGATAGGAAGCGGAATGAGATAGGAGGAAAAAGCAATGGGTTCTTATTATCGTCACACAAGGAGCGAGAAGGTTGAGGTGCCCTATTCTTTTCAATGTGAGCACTGCGGAAAGGACACCGGCCGTCTGAGGGCAGCCATTGTGGCAGAGGCCACGGAGAACAGCAATTTCAAGACTTTGAATGCGGACCGGGAGGCGAAGCTGTGCAAGCGGGCCCACGAAAATCTTGTACGTGAATTAAAGACTCTTCACAAAGATGCTACGGAGAAGAATATTATTTCCACCAAGTTTAGCGACAAGTGTCCCAACTGCCATGAGCCCCAGTCTTGGGCGGTGTCGGGGCTGAAAAACAAGATGTTTGAAAACCCCATCGTCTGTCTGATAGTGGGGGCTATTTTCGCCGTGATCGCAGTGGTGGCCCATTATTTTACCGATATGGAATATGTGACCCTTCCCATGGCGGCCGCAATCTTCGGCATAGGCGTGGCGGCAGCTGCCGGCTGTCTGGTCTGGAACGTGATAAAGATAAACGCAAAGAGCAAAAAGACCGCTACCGGCATGCACAACCTTCCTAAAATCGAATGGAGTGCTGTGTCGAATCTGCTGGAGGAGCAATAGATCTGGTTCGGGCAGGTCAGGAGGATGACATGATTAAAGCAGGAATTATAGGCGCCACGGGCTATGCGGGAGGAGAGCTGGTACGTATATTGGTGAATCATAGGGACGTAGAGGTCGTCTGGTACGGATCCCGCAGCTACATAGACCAGAGATACAGCGATGTGTACCGTAACATGTTCCGGGTGGTGGAGGATGTGTGCAGGGACGACAATCTGACGGAGCTGGCCAAGGAGGCAGACGTGATTTTTACCGCCACGCCTCAGGGCTTTCTGGCAGGGATATTGACGGAGGAGCTGTTGTCCGAGACAAAGATCGTGGATCTCTCTGCGGATTACCGCATCAAGGACGTGGGAGTCTATGAAAAATGGTACGGAATCCAGCATAAGTCCCCGCAGTTTATTTCGGAGGCAGTATACGGCCTCTGTGAAATCAACCGTGACAAGATTACGGCTAAAACCAGACTGGTGGCGAATCCGGGCTGCTACACCACTTGTTCCATCCTTACGGCGTACCCCCTTGTGAAGGAAAAGCTGATAGACGTAGGCACCTTGATCATAGACGCAAAATCGGGAACCTCAGGGGCAGGCCGGGGGGCCAAGACGGCGAATCTGTTCTGTGAGGTGAACGAGAATATGAAAGCCTACGGGGTGGCCAGCCACCGCCATACCCCGGAGATCGAGGAGCAGCTGGGATATGCGGGCAACTGCCAGGTCACGGTGAACTTCACGCCTCATCTGGTTCCCATGAACAGAGGGATACTTGTGACGGAGTACGCATCCCTATGCAGGAAGGTCGACGGCTCTCTTCCCTCCTACGAGGAGATCCGGGCCGCCTATGACAAGTATTATGGAAACGAAAAATTTGTGCGGGTGTTGGAGAAGGGAGTCTGTCCCGAGACCAAATGGGTGGAGGGCAGCAATTATGTTGATATCGGATTTGTGGTTGACCAGCGCACCGGGCGGATCATTCTCATGGGTGCGCTGGACAATCTGGTAAAGGGCGCCGCCGGGCAGGCGGTGCAGAATATGAATTTGATGTTTGGGATGAAGGAGAGCGAGGGACTGGAGCTGGTGCCCTGCTTCCCATAATCATTTCAGAAACAGATGAATCAGCCGATCCTTCCATGGTCCGTAGGGCTGATAGCGCAGGGGCAGATCGATCCAGCGGTGTTTTTTCAGGATGTTTTTCTCGTGGGAAAAGGTCTCGAAGCTCCTGCGCCCATGGTAGGAGCCCATGCCGCTGCCTCCCACGCCACCGAAGCCCATGCGGGAGGTGGCCATGTGCATGATGGTGTCGTTTACCGCACCGCCTCCGAAGGACAGTCTGGTCAGGAAATCCCGTTCTGCCTGACGGCTTGTTGTGAATAGATAAGCGGCCAGTGGTTTTTCTCCTTTCAGGACAAAGTCTATGGCCTGATCGATTCCGTCGAATTCGATGACGGGCAGAATGGGACCGAAGATCTCTTCCTGCATGACGGCATCTTCTCGGGAGATATGATCCATGACTGCAGGTGCAATGCGCAGTCTGTGGGGATCGGAATCTCCGCCGTAGATCAATTTTTCTCTGGACATAAGTCCCATCAGTCTTTCAAAGTGCTTTTGGTTGACAATCTTCCCATAATTCGGGTTTTCCAGCGGATCTGTACCATACATGTTTTCCACCGTCTGGGTGAAGAGCTTCAGGAATTCTTCTTTGACGGACCGGTCGATGAGCAGGTAATCTGGTGCCACGCAGGTCTGCCCGCAGTTTAGATATTTTCCGAAGGCGATTCTTGCGGCGGCCAGCTTTAGGTCCGCCGTCCTGTCCACGATGCAGGGACTCTTGCCTCCCAGCTCCAGGGCCACGGGGGTCAGGTGGGCGGCGGCTTTTTCCATGACCAGTCTGCCTACGTTCACGCCCCCTGTAAAGAAGATATAGTCGAATCGTTCTTCCAGCAGCGCACCGTTCTCTGCACGGCCGCCTTCTACTACTTCCACATATTCAGAAGGAAATACGTCCCGAATCAATGTCTTGATGGCAGCGGAGGTATTGGGAGAATAGGCGGAGGGCTTTGCGACACAGCAGTTGCCAGCCGCCACTGCGCCGATGACAGGCTCCATGGTAAGCAGAAAAGGATAGTTCCATGGGGACATTACCAGCACGCATCCGTAAGGCTCCCACAGGGAGAAGCTTTTCCCGTGGAAGTTGGTCAGATCGGTTCTGCGCCGCTTTTGTCTTGCCCATCCTTTCAAATGCCTTATCTGGAAGGTCAGTTCGCTCAGAGTCAGGCCCACCTCGCACATATAGGCTTCGCTGGGGCTTTTGCCCAAGTCCGCTCCTATGGCGGCGCAGAGTTCCTCTTCCCGTTCCCGGATAGCCTGCCTTAAACGCTTCAGTGCCTGAATGCGTCCGTTTACGTTTTTTGTGGCGCCGGAGGCAAAATACTCCCGCTGTTTTTTTACGATAGTGCCGATTTCCATTTCTGCCCGCTCCTTTCATTTCCCTTTGCGTAGGCTGTCTCTGCGCCGCCGATCACCTTGTACATGGCGGCAAGCTCCTTGGCGTCCATCAGGCAGGGCACGGGGTACAAAGGATTGCTTTCCTTGTCCGCATGGGCTGCCATCTGGGGAATATCCTCCTCCCTGATGCCGTCGATTCTCTCGGGAATGTTCATGGATCGGTTCATCTCCCATACCCATGAGATGAACGACTGAGCCGCACCATGGTCGTCCGCATCCGCCGGAGCCATACCGCAGGCTCTCGCCAGCCGGCCCAGCCGCTTCTCGCAGCTTTTGCCGTATCTTTCCAGAAAATAGGGCAGGATCACGGCATTGGCCAGTCCGTGGGGAATGCCGTAGCGCCCGCCCAGAGAATGGGCCACTCCGTGGACATATCCCACATAGGACTGGGTGAAAGCGATGCCTGCGCAGTAGGCGGCCCGCAGCATCTGCTCTCGGGCTTCGGTGTCTGTTCTGTCATCGTAGGCCCGCTTTAAATAGGCTCTGATCAGTCTGACGGCCTCTTCCGCCATCCGGCGGGTATGCTTGGTGGTGCTGCCGCCGATGTAAGCCTCCACCGCATGGGTGAGGGCGTCCATCCCCGTGGTGGATGTGATATGCTTGGGCAGCCCCGTGGTCACTCGGTAGTCAAGCACGGCATACCGGGGGATCAGGGAAAAATCGTTGATGGGGTATTTGTGGTGGGTTTCCGCATCGGTGATGACCGCCGCCAGAGTGGTCTCGCTGCCCGTTCCCGCAGTGGTGGGAATGGCCACCAGAAGGGGAAGCTTTTTGCGTATTTTTAGGAGTCCCCGCATTTTCTGCACAGATTGCCTTGGCTTTGCGATCCTTGCCCCTGCGGCTTTTGCGCAGTCGATGGAGGAGCCGCCCCCGAATGCAATGATGGCATTGCAGCCGTTTTCAAGATAACGTTCCCTTGCCTGCTCCACATTATCGATGGTGGGATTGGGGATGGTTTCATCATAGACGGTGTAGGCGATGCCTGATTTTTCCAGAGCGTGGGTCAACTGTTTGACCAGCCCCAGTCCGGAGATTCCCTTGTCCGTAACGATGAGCGCTCTGTCCCTTCCTTTTTCTGCCAGGACACGCCCCAATTCCTCCATGCTGTCCAGTATTTTCGGCTCCCGGTACGGCAGCAGCGGGAGGGCCGCCCGGAAACAGAGCTGAAAGGCTCTGCAGTAGATTCTTCTGATTCCGTTCATTTATTTGTACCTCGATGATTATATTGTTTTGAAACTCAAAACATTTTACCACTATGGTGAGAAGGAAGCAAGAGGGAATGGAGATTTTTTCCGAGAAATTCAGATTTTATCCGGATGTTTACTTCAGCGAGTTCTGCTTCATGCGTGCTGGGGTGCACGAAGCGATGGACGAACTGGAACGGAAATGATATAATATGCGCACAGGGCAGAGTCGGATGGACGGAGAACCGACTGTCCAGCTCGCTGGAGCAGCCGGCTATTCGGCCATTCGATGGGCGAAGCGAACCCGAAGATTGTTGCAATCATGGAATAATATGGAAACAGAGGAAATTGTTTCGACTTCTGATTCCATGTGCGCTGAAGCCCACGGAGTCATGGAATAATATGGAAACAGAGGACATCGGAAAATTCCATAGTGGCTGTGGGCGGCATAGGCCTTTTTGGTACATCACGAAAACAGAGAAGAAAGGGCAGGGAGAATAGGACAATGGAAAAATATTCAGTGGAAGGGTTTGCGGCCAAGGCCAGACAGGCCGTGGGAGAGGGTATCGTTCTGGTGCGCAATGAAGGAGAGACGCTGCCGTTTTCGAAAGGAACCAGAGTTTCGGTCTTTGGAAGGTCCCAATTCCATTATTATAAGAGCGGCACCGGCTCGGGAGGGCTGGTGAACGCCGCCTATGTGACGGGAATTCTGGATGCGCTGATGGAGGATGAACATTTTGCCGTAAATCAGGAGCTGAAGGGCGTTTATGAGGCCTGGCTGGAACAGCATCCCTTTGACAAGGGCCATGGCTGGGGGACGGAGCCTTGGGCGCAGGAGGAGATGCCCCTTGCCAGAGAGACTGCAGAAGAAGCAAAAAAGGCTTCCGACGCCGCCATCGTGATTCTGGGAAGAACCGCCGGGGAGGATCAGGACAACAAGGCGGAGCCGGGCAGCTACCTTCTGACGGAGACGGAGGAAAAGCTGTTGGAGACGGTCTGCGGCGTGTTCGAGAGGACGGTGGTGCTGCTGAACGTGGGCAATATCATCGACATGAAGTGGGTGGAGAAGTATGGGCCCGGCGCAGTGGCCTATGTGTGGCAGGGCGGTCAGGAGGGCGGAAACAGCGTGGCAGACGTGCTTTCCGGAAGAGTGAATCCCTCGGGCAAGCTGCCGGACACCGTGGCCATGGACATTCATGATTATCCCTCCACCAAGAACTTCGGCAATGACGGGGAGAATATCTATTCAGAAGATATTTATGTAGGATATCGGTATTTCGAGACCTTTGCCAAGGAGAAGGTGCTGTACCCCTTCGGATTCGGGCTGTCCTACACGGACTTTCATATGGAGACGGAGTTTTCTGCGGACTTCGGCCCCGGCGGATTTTCGGTGCGGACCACTGTGACCAATGTGGGAAAGGCAGCGGGCAAGGAGGTGGTGCAGGTATACGTGTCTGCGCCGCAGGGGCGGCTGGGGAAGCCGTCCCGCAGTCTGGCGGGCTTTTCTAAGACCCGTCTTCTGGAGCCGGGGGAGAGCCACACCCTAGAGATTCCTATCCGGCGCTCCGCCATAGCCTCCTATGATGCGGCAGGGGCCACGGGGCACCGTTCCTGCTGGGTGCTGGAGGAGGGCAGGTATGATTTTTACGTGGGCGGCGACGTGCGCAGCGCCGCATATGCAGGGAGCTTCGACTTAGGCCGGACGGAGGTGGCGGAGCAGCTGGAGGAGGCCATGGCGCCCCGAAAGCCCTTTGAAATCTTAAGACCCGTGGAAAGGAACGGTGCTCTGGAGGAGTGCTATGAGCCTGCGCCTACGGCCACGGCGGATATGACAAAGCGGATTCGGGAGGAGCTGCCCGTCTATCCGGAGCGCACCGAGGGCGGCTGGCTGCTTGCGGACGTGGCGGAGGGCAGAGTCTCCATGGCGGAGTTCGTGAATCAGCTTACGGACGAGGAACTGGTCTGTCTGGTGCGGGGGGAGGGCATGTGCTCTCCCAAGGGGACGCCGGGAGTGGCCGGGGTCTTCGGCGGCGTGACGGAGCGCCTAGCGGCCAGAGGGATCCCTGTGGCCGCCTGCTCCGACGGCCCCAGCGGCATCCGCATGGACTGCGGCACGCCGGCCTTCGCCATGCCCAACGGCACTTGTCTGGCAGCCACCTTCAACGAGGAGCAGAACCGGGAGCTGTATGAATGGGAGGGCTTGGAGCTGCGCAAGAACAAGATTGACACGCTTTTAGGCCCCGGCATGAACATTCACCGCAATCCCCTAAACGGCAGGAATTTTGAGTATTTTTCCGAGGATCCCCTTCTCACCGGAAGGATTGCGGCCGCCCAGCTTCGGGGCATGCAGAAATATCAGGTCACCGGGACCGTCAAGCATTTTGCCTGCAACAATCAGGAGTGGAAGAGGAATTTCGTGGAGGCTGTGGTATCCGAGAGGGCTCTGCGGGAGATTTACCTGAAGGGCTTCGAGATTGCCGTGAAGGAGGGCGGGGCCCACTGCCTCATGACCTCCTACAATCCCGTCAACGGCTTCTGGGCTGCCAGCAACTATGACCTGCTGACCACGATTCTGCGAAAGGAATGGGGATATGAGGGCGTGGTGATGACGGACTGGTGGGCCAAGGGGAACTTTGCCGGGGAGACGGGCGAGGTGAGCAACACCGGGGCCAAGGCTGCGGCCCAGAATGACCTGAACATGGTGAACGTGGACGCCCTCGGCAATTCGGGTAAGGACAATTCCACGGAATGCCTGAGGGACGGGCGGGCCGTCAGGGCCCAGTACCTGCGCTGCGGGGAGAATATCTGCAGGTTTATCATGGGAAAGCCGGCCTTTGACCGCATGCTGCACGGGGAGAGCCCGCTGGACAAGGAGCTGGAGGGCTTCACATATGAGGGAGAGGAACACGTCAGCCGCAGTCTGGAATGCCGTGCAGACGGCAATGGCGTGGGTATAGTGGAGGGAAGGGATCTCGACACTGCCAAGGGAGCCCTGAACCTGATTACGGTGATGGTTCCAGAGAGGGGCCTATATCGGCTGGAGCTGTGCTGCCGGGCCGCCTCCTCGGAGGGAGAGCTGGCCCAGATTCCGGTGAGCGTCATCAGAGACAAGGAGCTTTTGGAGACGATTACCGTGGTAGGCAGCGAGAAGGAATGGAAGACCCATGTGATCCAGATGAAGGAGCCCTTGTACGGCAATTATTTCTATCTGAAGCTGTTCTTCGGGCAGGGCGGAATGGAAGTGAGGGAGCTGAGGCTGGTGATGCTGGAGTCCTATGAGGAGCGGTTTCGGAGGTAGGCAAAGGCTTCGGCGGAGGTCAGGACTCCTATGCCTAGAAGCAGTAGGCATAGGGTCACGGCATAGACGGCGCCTGCCGGAATCGACGGCAAGGCCATCAGAACGCCCATGGGCGCCAGAGCCGCAACGCCGGTGACGAGGAGGGTCAGCATAGAGGCGGCTCCCTGCTTTACGGGCCGCACTTCGTTCTCCCAGTTGAAGAGAGGGAATTTCTCGTTGATGGCCAGCCCGGCCCTTGCGCTGAAGAGAATGTAGGCAAGAGGCATGGCAAGCAGCCAGACCATGTCTGCAGGAGCAGGCCTCAGGGCTAGGAACAGGAGGATTTCCGACAGGAGATAAAAGGGGAGGCTGACGCAGAGGTTTGTGCATACCTTGCTCCAGACCATCTGAGCTCTGGTGACGGGCAGGGTCTGCAGCATCCACCAATGTTTTCCCTCCATGGAGATGGAGCAGGCGGTCGTAGGCATCATGGCCGGCAGGAAGCCCAGAAGCACGGGCAGGGTCTTACGCACGATACCCGGCATGCCCAGCAGGGATTCCATGGACTGTTCGCCCATGATCAGGATCGCTGCCGCCAGCAGCACCATCATGAGAGGGCCTATAATGGTGTTGGTCACGTACACGGTAGAGGAAAAGTACCGCCGCAGCTCCCGCTCCGTGAGGCTTCGCAGAACGGAATTCGCCTTCAGCTGCGTCATGCGGTAATTGCCCTTGGTCTCTCTGGCGCCGAGCAAGGCGCAGATTTTGCCGTAGAAGGGCCGGAGAGCCTCCAGAAACAAGAGGAAGGCTCCTATGCTCACCGCCAGAAACAAGAGCATGGCGCCGGGCCTTCCCTGCACCATGGCCTCCGCCACCCAGAGGGCGGGGGGATAGATTCTGCCCACCCGGGTCTCCAGCAGCAAAGCCAGCTCCTGAAGGGCGCTTATCAGCTGCGCCTCCTCCATCTGTCCCATCCGGAGACTGCCTACCATGATGGCGCATACCAGAAGCAGTGTCAGAAGGATGGCCACCAGATTTTTGCGATTCCATCTGCTGCTGATGCCGGCGATCAGGGCGCCCAGCATGGAGGCCAGAGTCAGGGGCAGCAGGGGGAGGAACAGGACGGAAAGGAAGCCGTAGAGATAAAAGGGGAGGGCCGGATGCTCCATGATCCCATAGACTGCCATTCCCGGCAGCATCACCAGCATTCCCAGCAGCAGGTTGGTGAAATACATGGAGAGGAAACGGCTGACGATGATGGAGCGTATGCCCACCGGCAGGGCGATCTGACTTTCGTAGGTGCTTTTGTGGAAGAGAACCGGCTCCGCCTTTATCATGGTGAACAGAAATGACACCATGCTGACGCTCATGACCAGAACGGCGGGCACCAGATTTCCCATGCCCATGGCCAGCAGACCATAGCTTAAAGAGCAGACGTAGCCCCCCAGCATCACCAGCAGCAGGAGCCAGAGCAGCGCAAACAGATAATATCTTGTCTTTTTCTTGGAGTCCTTGGTGAAACGAAATTCGTTGAGGCCAAAGAGATTGCACAGGGCCAGCCTTGTCAAAAGTTTAGTCTGCCTTATCATGTCCGGCCACCTCCATAAACACGTCTTCCAGAGATTTGTCCTGAGTCAGCTCCTTCGTGTCGCCCTCCGCCGCCAGCCTGCCCCCGGAGATAACGGCAATGCGGTCGCAGAGCTTTTCGGCCACCTCCAGCACATGGGTGGAAAAGAAGATGGCGCTTCCTCTGTCGCATAGGGAGCGCATTTTCTTTTTTAGGAGCAGAGAGGCCTCCGGGTCAAGCCCTACGAAGGGCTCGTCCAGCACAAGCAGCTTGGGCTGGTGGATCAGTCCCCCGATCAGCGCCAGCTTCTGGCGCATTCCATGAGAATAGGTGGAGACCAGATCCCCCAGAACGGAATAGATTCCGAACTCCTCCGATTCCCGGCGGATGCGCTCTTCCCTGTCCTTTTTTGACACCTGATAAATGTCGGCGATGAAGTTCAGGTACTGGATTCCCGTGAGGTACTCGTAGATGTCCGGATTGTCGGGGATATAGGCCAGAACCTGCTTGCAGGCAAGGGCTTCCGTGCGGACGTTTTTGCCGTCCACCAGTATCTCGCCCCGGTCGAAGTCGTGAATGCCCACGATGCTCTTGATGGTGGTGGTCTTTCCTGCCCCGTTGTGGCCGATGAAGCCGTAAATATCGCCTGGGTGTACCGTGAGGGACAGATCGGCCACGGCGGTCTTTCCTCCCTTATAGGTCTTTGTCAGATTTCTGATTTCAAGCATGTCTCCCGCCTCCGTGAATGTCGATTTGTTTTGATATCATCATGATATCACATTAATTTGATTTTGACAATACCGATTTGGGGATTTTTTTGTTTTCGTTCTGCCTTGCATATTTCAATGGATGCCGATTTCGCTGCGGCATCCGGTCATATGTCCAAATCCAAAAGAGGTATTTTTGTAGTCCAAATATCAAAAAATATTTTCTGCAGTCAAAATCTGAAAGAAATATTTGCCGTTGACAAGAGCAGGAAATTCTGATAGAGTAAGTGCAACAATATAAGAAAAGCGATGACGGAAA
>CANOFQ010000052.1 GCA_947565325.1 uncultured bacterium | reverse complement strand
CCATTGAAATTCCCGGTAGAACAGGCCGTTCCAGTTAAAAAATACCGTGGGCAGGATCAAAAAATTGACTGCACCAAGGACTCTCAAAAGCCATATGGGCGGGGCTATGTAGCAGTAGATGTAGATAAACCAGCAGTAACACAGCGGCACAAAAGCGGAGCCTACGTTTTCCACTGTCACCGCCGCCATGGCAGCCTCCACCGTAGGGGCGGTCAGCTCCAATAAATACCCCACGTTCTGTACCATACAGCCGCACATAATGATGATCAGCAGCTTCTGTTCTTTGGCTCCGTCCCCGTTCAGCAGAAGGAGCAGTGCGATCAGAATCAGGCATATGCCGAAGCACTCCAATAGAATGACAAAATTTACCATATCGGCTTTCCTCTGACAATCCGTTTATTCATAAACCTGCGTGCTCAAAATCCGCATATCTAAAAATACAATAGTACAATTTTACTGTGGTGTCAAGAAATAGCGTGTTCCCGGATCCATTATCTCCCGCAGCCTGCTCTGCGCCACGGCACACCTCATAATCCGCCATAAAAATCCGCCGCCCCGTCAATCTCGCTCCGGGTAGGATGCCCCTTTGCGATCCCTCCCACCAGCTTGAAGGGCCCGAAGGTGTCAAAGCCCCTGCAGCCGTACACTCCCAGCACCCTGCAGTTTTTCGCCCTTGCCTTGGCCTGAACGGAATTGGCATATTTTCCGGTGTCGTTCCCGCAGGTGTATAGGAAAAACACCTCCTTGCCCTCCGGCAGCCTCTCTTCCACGAGCTTCTCCGTCTTCTCATAGAACCTTCCAAAAGCCACCCCGGAGGCAATGCCGATCCTGTCATACTGTCCCAGATCCATTCCGGCGGCCTCCTCCACGGTCACCGCCGGAATTCCGTACCGCTCTGCCACCGCATCCACCAGCTTTTTCGTGTTTCCGTGGTGGGTGGATTCATAAATGATAACCGCCCTCATTTCCTCTTTCATCTCGTCTTTCATCTCAGCTCTCCTTCTGTGAACCAAGCTCCATCCCCTTAAAAGCAGAAATATCTCTCAGTTCTATTATTGCTCAACAGGTAATTCATCAAAGACAGGATTGTATCTTCTCCCTGAATAATTCCTTACTGAATTCCTTTCTGAATCCCTTTCTGAATTCCCCTATCCTCTACACGGTCTAAAACCTCACGCATCGTCATCGGTCTCCTTTCCATATCTGGGCTGTATATATCTTCGAAACGGTTATTCCTGCAGTAATATATGTATTCCGGTAAAACGGCATTTTCAAGCCTGCGGTATTCCACAGCCTTTTGAACTCTTCTATCGTTATCTTTCTGTTATAACATTCTTCGTCGCAATTCACCAGCTCACGGAATGACTCCGCAATAAAAATGTATTCCTCATCATACCCGATGACCGGAACATAATGCAGCCAGCTTTTACCCGCATAGGTCCGCAGCAGCACAATCACGGGATTCCCTTTCGCAACCTCACGCTTCAGTGCGCTTACCGTCCCGGTGCAATACCTTGTACAAAAGCCGTACCCGTAAAGGAGCCTGCATATCCCCGCCGGGTACACGGTTCCGTCCCTCCTTTTGCCCGATATCCTCTCATATAGGCTGGTTCCGTTCGCTTCTATTCCCCAATGTCTCAGAACATAAGCCGACGAAAACGCGGCGCACTCGTTCCCATTCTGGAAATCCATTCTGTTTTCTTTGGTAATGAGGAACTGCTTTTTTCGGCAGCCAAAAGCAAGGCGAAGTTTTACGAATAGAATGAGCAGAGCCCTCGTCTCCGTTGCAGACGAAGGAAAAGGGCGGAAAAAACAAGCATCCTGCACCGGCTTTTGCTCAGCTGGGTGCAGACGAATCAAAACGGCCACAACAGGCCCTCTCTCCCGGAGCCCTGTGACTGGGCCATGAAGAAGCCAAAGGCCCACACGAAAAACTGTGCGAGGCAAGGCAGCCTCACAGCCCGTACAGCAGATCCTCCTTGGAGTGAGCGTCGGAGGTCTTCACCACCATGATCCCCATACGCAGGAGCATTCCGATGATCCATTTTTCCGGATAGGCTTCCGTGCGGTATCCTCTGGCCATGGCGCCCGTATTGATCTCAAAGGCCACGGGACACATCATCAGCGCCTCCAGCGCCCTTTCTGCCGCTGCCCGGTATCCGGGATCCTCTGTATCGAAGAGCGCCCCTTTCTCATTGAACTTCGTGATCAGGTCAAAATGGCCTATGAGCCCGCATCCCGTCTTCCGGTACAGCTGCGCCACATTGGCATAGTAGTCCTCCGCAAGCCCGTAGAAATCTCCCCCATAATAACGGTTCACGATCTCCGTCTGCCTCTCTGCGCTCTCGTCCACGGGAAGATAGACCTCTCCCTTTTTTACATAATGCACTGATCCTATGACGTAATCATAATCTTCCGTGGGCTCCTCCGAATAGAAATCCTGCTCCACGCCCAGCAGGATCCGGATCTGTCCGGCATACTTTTTCTGCAGGCTGCGGACGCAGGCCTTATACTCCTTGGTGCCCTCCTTCGACATACAGTAGCTCTCGTCAAAAGGGGTATAAGAATGCCCCGTGAAGCCGATGGCGGTACAGCCCAGACGAAGAGCCTCCCGTACCATTTCTTCCGGCGTGTTTTTTCCGTCGCAGAACGTTGTATGGGTATGATAGCTGTTGGGGGTCATTGCGTCATCTTCTCCTGCTTCACTTTGTGGTCTATCACATGCCTTGAGGCCAGCTCCCGATGCACGTCCTCAAGAGAAATGCCCATCTCCACCATGAGCACCATGGCGTGATAAGCGAGGTCGGCAAGCTCGTATACCGTCTCTTTTCTGTCCCCGCTCTTGCCTGCAATGATCACCTCCGTACACTCCTCCCCCACTTTTTTCAGTATCTTGTCCATGCCCTTTTCAAACAGGTAGGTTGTATAGGAGCCCTCCGGCAGCTCTTCCTTTCTTCCCTGCAGCAGCTCATAAAGGCCCTCAAGGCTGAATTCCTGCAGCTTGTCACTGTGCCAGACCGGATTGGTGAAGCAGGAGTCGCTGCCCGTATGACAGGCGGGGCCGTCCTTCTCCACCGTCACCACCAGCGCATCCTTGTCACAGTCCGCAGTGATACTGACGATATGCTGATAATTGCCGCTGGTCTCCCCCTTGAGCCAAAGCTCTTGTCTGGAACGGCTCCAGAAACAAGTCAGCCCCTTCTCCATGGAAATCCTCAGGCTCTCCTTGTTCATATAAGCCACCGTCAGCACCTTCTTGGTGACGGCATCCACAACCACAGCGGGAATCAGACCGTTCTCGTCAAATTTCAGTTCCTCTATGCGCAGCGTTCCCTGCTCCATTTTCATACCTCCCCATGCCCTTTCGCTCTCAGCGTCTATGCCAGGCAGATCTTCTTCAGCCACATCTTCTTTCCGGGCCTCGTCTTCTCTTTTTTCAGGCCCTTCCTTCTCTTCTGCCTTTTCTTCTCTTCTGCCGCTCTTTCTTGTCTTCTGCCTTTTCCTCACAGCCTCACTATGATATCGTTCTCCTTCAGTGTCTTTTTCAGCTCCGGTATGGCCACCTCCCCGAAATGAAAGATGGAAGCCGCAAGCCCTGCGTCGATATCCGGAATCTCACGGAACAGATCAACGAAGTGCCGGATGCACCCGGCGCCTCCGGAAGCAATGACGGGAACCTTCACCGCCCGGCACACTTCCTTCAGCAGGGGAATATCAAAGCCGCCCTTCACTCCGTCAGTGTCGATGGAATTCACCACCACCTCCCCGGCCCCCAGCCCAACGCATCTGCGGATCCATGAGACAGCCTCCATTCCCGTGTCCTCTCTGCCGCCCTTGGCGAACACCCGGAATTCCCCGTCCACCCTTTTTACGTCTGCCGACAGCACGACACACTGGTCGCCATACCGTCTGGCGGCCTCGCCGATCAGCTCCGGATTCCTGATGGCCCCGGAATTCACACTGACCTTATCGGCACCGCATTTCAGCACCCGGTCAAAATCCTCGATGGTATTGATTCCCCCGCCCACCGTCAAGGGTATGAAGATCCGGCTGGCCACCTCCCGCAGAATGTCCGTAAACAGCTGCCTGCCCTCATAGGATGCGGTGATATCATAGAATACAAGTTCGTCTGCTCCACAGTCGGAATAATACTCTCCCAGGGCCACCGGGGAAGAGACATCCGACAGTCCTTCAAAATTGACGCCCTTTACCACCCTGCCGTTTTTCACATCCAGACAGGGAATGATCCTCTTTGTAATCATACTGCGCTTCCCCTCCCTTGTTCGCTTTTCTTCTCCCATGCGCTTTTTTTGCTGCGCTCTCTTTTACGCATATATATGCTTTTCCTCTCACGTCTGCCCTTCTTCCCCACATACCGTCTCAATGGCCTTTCTCAAATCAATTGCCCCCGTGTAATACGCCTTGCCGATAATTGCTCCATACAGCCCCATTTTGCTCAGAGCAGCCACATCCTCCAGAGAGGACACGCCTCCCGACGCAGTGATATCCATGGCGTATCTGCCGGAAAGCTCCCTATACAGTGCAAGATTCGTCCCTCTCATGGCACCGTCTCTGGAAATGTCCGTACAGATCACGTTCCGTATACCGATCTTCTGCAGCCGCCCTAAAAATGCGTCAAGCGTCACCGCAGACTCTTCCAGCCAGCCCCTGACGGCAATGAAGCCATTCCTCACGTCCGCACCTACGGCGATCCTTTCCCCGTACCTGCCTGCGGCCTCCTTCAGAAAGGCCTCGTCCTCCACTGCGGCCGTCCCGAGAATCACACGTGACACGCCTGCGGAAAAATATTTCTCCACTGTATCCATACTTCGGATGCCGCCGCCGATCTCCACAAAAAGAGAGGTCTGCCCTGCGATCTCCTCCACTGCGGAAAGATTCGGGGTGGTTCCCTCTCTGGCCCCCTCCAGATCCACCATATGAACATGGGTCGCACCGCACCTCTCAAAATCTCTGGCGATCTCCAGCGGACGGTCGCTGTAGATCGTCATTTTGTCATAATCGCCCTTCAGAAGGCGAACCGCTTTTCCCTCATACAAGTCAATTGCCGGAAATAAAATCATCTGGGCTCTCCTCCTTCCTCTTTATATCTGAACCATCTTTTCAGACCTTTTATTTGCCGCTCACTGCGGCTTCCATGCACAGAGACAGACAAGCATTTGTCGGCCGTCTCACTCACAGAACGCCCGCAGGATCGCCAGCCCTACCCTGCCGCTCTTTTCAGGGTGAAACTGGCATCCCGCCACATTCCCCCTTTCCACGGCGGCGGTAAGCTCTCTGCCGTATTCCGCAGTAGCTACCAAGCTGTCAGCGCAGTCCTGTACATAAAAAGAGTGCACGAAATAGACACACTCATTCTCCTCCACGTACTTAAAGAGCCTGCTGTCACGCCGGAAGTGAAGACCGTTCCAGCCGATGTGGGGGATCTTGAGTCCTTCCGGGATCCTTCCCTCCATGGGAACCACTTCCCCCTTCAGCAGCCCCAGGCCCTGATGCTCCCCGTACTCATAGCTTTTCTCGAACAAGAGCTGCATGCCCAGACAGATGCCCATTATTTCCTTGCCCTCCGCCGCCTGCTCCCGCAGAATTTCATACAGACCGCTGTCCCGCAGCTTTTTCACCGCATCCCCAAAGGCTCCCACCCCCGGGAGAATCAGCTTGTCCGCCCTCTTGATGGCCCGATGGTCGGAGGTGACCTCCGCCTCGGCACCGATGCTTTTCAGGGAAGAACAGAGAGAAAACAGATTCCCTACCCCATAATCGATAATCGCAACCATCACAGAACCCCCTTTGTGGACGGGATCTCGTGGGCATAGTCTCCGTCCACCGCCAACGCCTCTGCCAGACTCCTTGCCACAGATTTGAAGGCCCCCTCCATGATATGATGAGAATTGCTCCCCGCCAGCTGACGGATGTGCAACGTGATTCCCGCATTTCTTGCGAAGGCAATCCAGAATTCCTCACAGAGCTCCGTATCGAAGTCCCCCACCTTCTGGGCGGGAATCGAGAGATCGCAGTAGCACTCTCCCCTGCCGGACACGTCCACAGCCGACAGGATCAGGGCCTCGTCCATGGGCAGAGCCCTGTGCCCGTAGCGGGAAATCCCCTTCTTGTCCCCCATGGCTCTGGCAAAGGCCTTTCCCATGCAGATTCCCACATCCTCCACGGTATGATGATAATCCACCTCCACATCCCCGCTGCAGGTCAGCAGCAGGTCAAACCTGCCATGCCGTGCGAAAAGCGTCAGCATATGATTCAGGAAGCCGCAGCCCGTGTCGATCTCCGACTGGCCCGTGCCGTCCAGCCCCAGCTTCAGCGCTATCTCTGTCTCCGTAGTGTTCCTCTTGATCTCTGCGTATCTCATAAGTCTGTCTCCCTGTCTGTTCCTGCGGCAGTACGGGCTTTTTCCGGAACCGCTCCTGCGCTATTATTCAGTAACCGTCAATCGGCAAATATGTCCTCTATTGCATGCACAAGCGCCTTCATCTCCTCCATGGTTCCGATTGTGATTCGATTGTAGCCCCTGACTCTCTCCTGATCGAAATGGCGGACCAGAATGCCCCTTTCTCTCAGGGCCCGGTACAGGACGGCCCCTTCTATCCGCTCTGAAGAAACAAAGAGAAAGTTGGCCTTGGAAGGCAGTACATGAAAGCCCAGCTCCTCCAGCCTTCCGGCGGTCCACTGGCGGTTTGCCTGAATAACCTGACATTTATGCATATAGTATTCATTCTCCGTCAGTGCGGCAATACCTGCGGCGGCCGTAAGGCGGTTCACATTGTAAGGATTGGTGGAATAACGGATCCGGTTCAGATCGGCAATCAGGCCTTCGTTTCCGAAGCCGAATCCCAGTCTTGCCCCCGCCATGGAGCGGGATTTGGAAAAGGTTCCCGCCACCAGGAGATTATCATACCTTTCCACCAGTCCTATGGCACTTTCCCCGCCGAAATCCACATAGGCCTCGTCCACGATGACCACGTTGTCCGGATTGCTTTTCACGATCTCCTCTATGGACGCAAGAGGAAGACATAAGCCCGTAGGGGCATTGGGATTGGCGATCACAATATTTTTGCCGATACCCATATAATCCTGCGGATCCACAAAAAAACCCTCCTTCAGCGGTATCTCCTCATAGGGAATATGGTTCAGCCGGGCAAAAACCGGATAGAAGCCATAGGTGATATCGGCAAAGGCAAAAGGATGCTCCCTGTCCCCGAATGCCATGAAGGCAAACTGCAGCACCTCGTCCGAGCCGTTGGTCATGATGATACGGTCCTGTGAGACGCCAAACACTTCTGACATTTTTTCCCGCAGCTTTCGGCAGTCAGGATCGGAATAGAGCTGCAGCAGGCGGCTCTCCTCCGCCACTGCCCTTTCCACCAGGGGAGAGGGCGGGAAGGGTGATTCATTGGTATTCAGTTTTATGTATTTTCTGTCTCTGGGCTGTTCCCCCGGTACATACGGCTCAAGCCCCGCATATCTCTCCGAAAAATATCTGCTCATAATGTTTTATTCCAGTTCCCGCTTACGGGAATTTTCCGTCTCTCTTTACTTCAGTGCCCTTTTCGGGCAGTATTTCTGGCCTACGTTTTCAGATCCGTCAGAATCATTTTGCTGTATTGCGCAAAACTGCGCTCCTTGCGTGGGCTTCCAGCCCCTCCTTGCGGGCAAAGTACGCCACCTTATCCGCCACCCTGGACAGAGCCTGTGCCGTGAAATACGTAAACTGCGACTTCTTCACGAAGTCATCCACGGAAAGGGGTGACGAAAATCTGGCCGTTCCGCTGGTAGGCAGGGTATGGTTGGGGCCTGCAAAATAATCCCCCAGCGCCTCCGGACAATACTTTCCCATAAAGACGGAGCCTGCATTTTTTATCTTGTCCAGATAGTCGAATGGATTGTCTACACAGAGCTCCAGATGCTCCGGTGCGATCTCGTTGGCAATATCCACAGCAAGCATCAGATCATCCTCCGCCACGATGATCTTGCCGTTATTGTCGATGGAGGCTCTGGCGATCTCGGCTCTGGGCAGCTTGGGGATCTGCCTTTCCAGAGCAAGGCTCACCTCTTCCGCCAGCTTCCGGCTGTCCGTCACCAGCACCGCACTTGCCATTTTATCATGTTCCGCCTGGGATAACAAGTCGGCAGCCACAAATTCCGGATTGCAGGTGCCGTCCGCCACCACCAGAATCTCGCTGGGCCCTGCGATCATGTCAATGGCGACCTTCCCGAAGACCTGCTTTTTCGCCTCCGCCACATAGGCGTTTCCTGGACCTACAATCTTGTCTACCTTAGGCACGCTCTCGGTTCCGTAGGCAAGAGCGGCCACCGCCTGGGCACCGCCGATTTTGAATATTCTGTCAATGCCTGCAATCCTTGCCGCCGCCAGTATCACGGGATTCACTCTTCCCTCCCCGTCCGGAGGCGTCACCATCACGATCTCCCTGCAGCCTGCGATCCTGGCAGGAATGCTGTCCATCAGAACGGTGGAGGGATAGGCGGCGGTTCCTCCCGGAACATACAGCCCCACCCTCTCTATGGGCATCACCTTCTGGCCCATCACCACACCGTCCTTTTCGCTTATGACAAAGCTGTTCCTCACCTGCTTTTCATGAAAGCTTCGGATATTTGCAGCCGCCTCTTCCAATATGGCAATAAATTCCGGCTCCACCGCCGCAAAGGCCTCCTCCATTTCCCGACGGTTTACTTCGATGCACTGCAGATTAGCCTTGTCGAATTTCAGTTCATACTCCAAAAGAGCCTGATCGCCTCTTACGGCCACCTCCCGAATGATTTCCGTCACCACCTTCTCCACGTTGGAGGAGATATTTTCTCTGGCGAAAATTTCGTCGCTGGACATCTCTCCATAATTATATGTCTTGATCATTCCGATTCCCTATCCTTTCCGTTTGACTCTTTCTTTGGCTCTCAATTTGCTTTTCTTCTTGGCCTTGCTTTTTTGGGGCTTGCTTTTCTTTTTGGGCCTTGCCCGCATCAATGGGCCAGCTGTTCCTTCAGTCCTTCCACTATGGCCTCCATCCGGCCGTCCTTGAACTTAAACGCCGCCTTGTTTGCGATCAGCCTTGCACTGACAGGCAGTATTTCGGTCATGACCTCCAAGTCGTTTTCCCGCAGCGTGGTTCCCGTCTCTACAATGTCCACGATCACGTCGGACAGCCCCAGTATGGGAGCGATCTCAATGGAGCCGTTCAGCCTGATGATGTCGATATCCCTGCCGATTCCCCCATAATAGCCGGATGCAATATTGGTGAATTTCGTGGCAACCCGCAAAATGCGGCTGCCATCGTCATAAAACCCCCTGGGGGCAGCCACCGCCATGCGGCATCTTCCCAGCCCAAGATCCAGCAGTTCATACACATCCGGCTCATATTCCAGCAAGATATCCTTCCCGGCCACCCCCATGTCCGCAGCCCCCCGCTCTACATAGATGGAGACATCCGAGGGTTTCACCCAAAAATACCGCAGACCCTTCTCCCGGTTTTCAAAAATAAGCTTTCTGTTGTTTTCCCTGATAGCCGGACATTCGTATCCGGCAGCCTCAAACATAGCGTAGACTCTCTCTCCAAGCCTGCCCTTGGGCAGTGCGATGTTCAGCATAGCTCGCCCCTCTCCCTCTCTGGTCTTCTTCCCCTGCCGGATTCCTGCATTCTCTTTCTCCCACAGGGCATTCGCTTCTATAACCGATACCCTTTTCCAATGCCCGGCTCTCAATACCAAACTCCGGCGCATCGATCACATATACATCCTCTCTGATACACCATGACTCTGCTGGCATACTCATCCCCCTTGAGCCATGCCCCCGCAAGCACGCTCGTCCCGATATGCCGTGTCCATGTAATCATAATTATCCCGACACACCATGATTCCGCAAATCAAAAATCTCCCTGCACCGGGGCTTCTCCGGTATCATCCTCTGAGCCGTGACGGTCCTTCCGGCGGCAACCAGTTCCCGAACCTTTTGTGCCACGATCTCACAGTCTATACCATCGTCATAGACAAGAAGCGCATCTATGTCATAATCGGTTCTCTCCTGCCTCAGCCGTTCCAGCAGATCAAGATATATGGCGAAACCCACGGCCCCTGAACTGCGCTCCATCCTCGCCATCATCTTGTCGTATTGGCCACCCGCCAAAACTCCGTCGCTGACACCCTTCAAAAAGCCTTTAAATACAAATCCGTTATAATAATTCATGTCATTGACCACGGAAAAATCAAAGCGGATCCGATTGCCAAAGGGCAATGCGTCCAGCAGGCGGGACAGTCTTCTCATCTCTCCAAGAGGCCCTTCCTCCGTCCCTGCGTCGGAAGCATGCCCCCACACCGCCTCCAAGGCTGCCATCACCTTTTCCCGTTCTCCGTAGGCAGTGACAAAAACCTCCAGCATGGACCACTGCCCTTCCCCGATCCCATGCCTCCTGCACAGCTCCCTCAGATCGTGCAGATTCTTTTCCGAGATAAAATGAATGGCCTGGTCTGCAAAGGCCTTTTGGGGACAAATCTTGTTCAGGGCGGCAGAAAGCAGTCCCAAATGGGATATCTCCAAAAGAAAGCTTTCCGAAATCAAAGAGAGGCTCTCCGCCGCAAGGGCAACCACCTCATAAATATCATACATATCAATGTCCCCGATGCATTCAAGTCCCGCCTGCAGAATCTCCTTGTACTGTCCCGTGCTTTCCGACACCCGATAGACGTTCTCATTGTAATATACCTTCTGCTTAAAGCCCGGCCTGTCCTCCCCGCTCTTTATGATGGAGAGGGTCACGTCCGGCTTCAGGGCCAGAAGTCTTCCGTTGGTATCGTTGAACGCAATGATTCGGTCGCTGACCAGAAAATCCTTGTTGCGCATATAGAGCTCGTATTCCTCAAACTTACTCATCCTGAAGGGAAGGTAGCCGTACTTCCGATAAAGGGATCTCAGGGCAAGCACCGCCTTCTCCTCGCTTTTCAAAAGACTCTCATCCATCCTCTTTCACCCTCCTGGCCTGAAGCCCTTTTATGCCTCTGCTTCTACTCTTTTTGCGATTCCCCGTCCGACCGCCTTCCCGCCTTCGGCACTTTTTCTTCTCCCCCTTTCGGGGCAGTCCCGCATCTTGTGATCACGGTTCCATATCCGCCGCTGCCGTACTCATAGCACCGGCTGACCCTGCTGATGGTGGCGGTGCTGGCACCGGTCTTGCGGCTGATGGCGGAATAGCTCAGCCCCTTGTCCAACAGCTTTGCCACCGCCAGCCTCTGGGATATATCCAAAATTTCCTTTATGGTACAGACATCCTCCAAAAAGGCATAGCACTCTTCTTTGTTTTTCAAAGCAAGCAGCGCCTCGCACAGCCCGTCCGTCTGTTCATTATGCCAGCCACTCATATCATGCCTCGCTTTTGCACTTTATCCTGCTAACGTGATAACAGAGTAGATTGTAACATCAAAAGACCAATAAGTCAAGTGCCAATAAGTCAATCAAATACCCTGCGGCATTCGCAAGCCAATTGAATCATCTTTTCAAAAAATCGCTGAATTCCTTCAATTCCCTTTTTCTGGCCTCCGGAAGATGGCTGAACTCCATGCTGCAGACGGCACCCTCCAGCGCATACAGATGCACGAGGCAGATCTGCGGATACACCCTCCTTAATTTCAAAAAGGCCTGCTCCGCACCTGCCTCCATAAGTTTTTCCGAAGAGTCGATTCCGACGGCAGTGAGCTTTTTTGCCATTTCCCTGCCAATGTTCATCATCGAAGTCAATTCAGCCATGTCTTTCCCTCCAAAAGCCTTCTTTAAACGCCTGCACAAACATCATTTCCTCTAAACAAGAGATATCAGAACGCCTGCTTACAGCCGCTCCATGATATAATCCACATTCGCCCCAACGGGCCTTCTCCCGTCAACCCGTATGACGGGACAGCGCAGGGAAAGTATCCATTCTTCAACCATGCTCTCGTCTCTGGATTCCACAAGATCAAAGAACCGCTCTTCCTTCTCATGCAGATCCCCGCCGGGCAGCATCCTGTTTCCAAACTTCTGAAAAGACCGGCTTTTCACCCGCTGCATCCGGATTTCTTTCGGAACATCAATGAGCACGGCGTGTTGAAAAAGGGACGATCCCTCTTCTCCATAATCCCCCTTCACAGAGGCAAACACAAATTTATCATGTATCCTGATCTCTCTGTGAAAAAGCTCCTCCACCTCTCTGCGGGTTCGGGGCGAGGCAAAGAGATATTCGGAATCCGTTTTTGGAAAGTACAGGTCTTCATTGTCTATAAAATAATAGCCCAATTTCTCTGCAAGCACCTTTCCCAATGTGCTCTTTCCGGCACCGTTCAAGCCGCATACAATAATTCCCGTTCCCATAGGCCCTCCCTGCGCAAATCAGAACAAACGCTCTGTTTGCCAATGTGTGTGCATTAAAATTGTATCACTCAACCATACCGCTTACTATCTCTTTCTGCATTGTTTTCCGGATTTTGGATCCATTACTGCCGCTGCCTGTCTTGACCAAGCACCAGTTCTGTCAACTGACTTATAGACATTTCATCCTGCTGCGGGGTTTCGCTCTTCTGCGGCGCTTCGTTCTTCTGCGGCGCTTCGTTCTTCTGCGGCGCTTCGTTCTTCTGCGGCGCTTCGTTCTTCTGCGCTGCTTCGTTCTTCTGCGCTGCCATGCCATTTATCTCCCTGTCCTCCCGGCCGTCTAGGTCCCCGTCCCGCCGTCTCACCGACACCGTGCCGGAAGCCTGCTCCTTCTCCCCTATGACAGCCATGTAGGGCACCTTGTCCAGCCTCGCTTCCCTGATCTTATATCCCAGCTTCTCGTCTCTGGTGTCCAGCTCCGCCCGGACTCCCGCCGCCTTCAGCACCTCCAGGACATAACGGGCATAGGGCAGGCACTTGTCGGAAACCGGAAGGAGCCTTACCTGCACGGGGGACAGCCATACGGGGAACCTGCCTGCGTAATGCTCGATCAGTATCCCGATAAATCGCTCCACGGAACCGAATATCACCCGATGTATCATAATAGGCCTATGCCGCTGCCCGTCCGCTCCCACATACTCCGCCCCGAACCGCTCAGGCAGCTGAAAATCCAGCTGAATCGTACCGCACTGCCATGTGCGTCCCACGGAGTCCTTCAGGTGAAAGTCCAGCTTGGGGCCGTAGAACGCTCCGTCTCCCTCATTGATCAGATAGGGAATTCCGCAGGCATCCATGGCGCTGCTCAGGGCCTGCGTGGCAAGCTCCCAGTCTTCGGCGCTTCCGATGCTGTCCTCAGGCCGTGTGGACAGCTCCACATGATAGGTGAATCCAAATTCTGCATACACCGTGTTGATCAAATCCACCACATTCTTGATCTCGTCCTCCACCTGCTCCGGCATCATAAAGATATGGGCATCATCCTGGGTGCACTCCCTCACCCGCATAAGGCCGTGAAGCTCCCCGGACTTCTCGTTTCGATGGATCAGCCCCAGCTCTGCCAGGCGAATGGGCAGGCTGCGGTAGGAACGGGGTTCCTGCTTGTACACCAGCATCGCCCCCGGACAGCTCATGGGCTTGATGGCATATTCCGCATTGTCCATCATGGTTGTGTACATTTTATCCCGATAATGCTCCCAGTGGCCCGATATTTCCCATAATTTCCTGTCCAGCATGATTGGGGTGGAAATTTCCTGATATCCTGCCCTCTTATGCAGCTCCCTCCAATAGTCCAGCAAAATATTTTTCAGCACCATGCCCTTGGGAAGGAAAAAGGGCAGGCCCATCCCTTCCTCCGACAGCATGAAGATCCCCAGCTGCTTTCCCAGCTTTCGGTGGTCCCTGGCCTTAGCCTCCTCCAGCATATGCAGATGCTCCTCCAGCAAAGCCTCCGACGGAAACGAAATCCCGTATATCCGTGTCAGCATCCTGCCCCGCTGGTCTCCCCGCCAGTAGGCGCCGGCCACGTTCAGCAGCTTTACGGCCTTCACATAGCATGTGTTGGAGATATGGGGACCGGAGCAGAACTCGGCGTACTCGCCCTGCCGGTAAAAGCTGATGCTCTCCCCGGCAGGCAGATCCTGTATCAGCTCCAGCTTATAGTCCTCCCCCCGCTCCTCCATATAGGCCTGAGCCTCATCCCTGCCCATCTCATAGACCTGCAGGGAAAGGGACTCCTTCACGATGCGCTTCATCTGCGCCTCCACAGCCCTCAGATTCTCCTCCGAAAAAGGGAATCCAAAATCGAAATCATAATAGAATCCGTTCTCGATGGCCGGCCCTATTGCGCACTTTGTCTCCGGGTACAAGCGCTTTACCGCCTGCGCCAGAATATGTGCGCTGGTGTGCCAAAACGCCTTCCTTTCTTCCGGCCGGTCAAAGCCGGCCTCATAGCATTTTCCGTCTCTTTGTAGAACCTTCATCATTGCCGCTCCTTTCGTCATGACTGTTCCCTACATCACGACCATTTCTTCCGTCATGACCAATCCTTCCGTCATGACTATTCCTTCCGTCATGACTATTTCTTCCGTCATGTGCTTGATCGTGATTGATGATCAATGATACGAAATCCCTGCAACAACATAAGAAAAGCACCCAAAAGCCGTCAACGACGGCCTTAAGGGTGCATCTGCACGGTTCCACCTTAACTTTTCACTTCAGATTCCAATAAATCCTATCCTTT